>CAXTQM010000036.1:0-5474 GCA_964246205.1 uncultured Beijerinckiaceae bacterium
AGGGTGTAGTAGGCCCACCAGCTGCCAAGCGCGATGCCGAGCGTCAGCGCCGCCAAGACGAAGCCGGCCTGCACGGCATTCGTCAGCCAGGAGGCGCCGCCGGTGGTCAGGCCGAACGCGCGCTGCAGGTCCGGCAGCACCGCGGTCGCCGAGAACCAAGTGGTCATCGAGAGGATCAGGATCGCGCCGAGCAAAGCCAGCATGCGCCAGCGCGCTTCGTCGGCGACCGCCACGGTCTCGCGCGTCATGTGGCCTCCTTGCCGACCGCAGCTAGACCCGCAGCGGCGCGGCCCCGTCAAGCCGGGCTCGCGGCGATTTTCATCGCCGGCGCGGCGTGGGATAGGGCAGCATCCGCCCCTCGCAATGGACCGCCCTTGGCCAAGCTCCTCCTCGTGGTCGCCGCCGCACTCGTCGACCTAGACGGCCGCGTGCTGGTCAGCCAGCGGCCGCCGGGGAAATCACTGGCCGGCTTGTGGGAGTTTCCCGGCGGCAAGCTGGAGCCGGGCGAGCGGCCGGAGCAGGCGCTGATCCGCGAGCTCGCCGAGGAGCTCGGCATCGCGGTGAGCGAGGCCTGCCTGGCGCCGCTCGTCTTCGCCAGCCATGCTTATCCCGACATGCACCTGCTCATGCCGCTCTACGTCTGCCGACGCTGGGACGGCTTGGTTCAAGGATTGGAGGGTCAGGCGCTGCGATGGGTCCGTGCCGCGGCCCTGCGCGAGCTGGCGATGCCGCCGGCCGACGCGCCGCTCATCCCCGCACTCGCCGATCTGCTCAGCTGAGCCATGAGCGAAATCCTTTCTAAATCAATTGCGCGGAAATATCGCAGAGTAGCAGGAACAACGCTGTATTTTCCTGCATTCAACACCAGATATCTGCCTTTCGGCGGATACATGGTTGACGGGTCGGAACAGGGCAATGACCGGGTATCGCGAGCGCAGCAACACCTTACAGGCTATCGAAGCGCGCCTCGAGACACCGCGCGTTGCCGGCTTTCGTTCCGGTATGAGCGAGACAGGCTTGATCGGGCATCGGTTGGCTCGCGTCTATGACGTCACTTCAGACGTCCCGCGAGACATAGGCTTGCTTTTGCGGTCGCTCGACTGCAAGGCCGACGGGTCGCGTTAACTGTGAAGCGATTGGGCGACGCCTGCTATCTGGCTCCCGAGGTATTCTGCGGAGCGATGACCAGCAGCGTCGAAGTAGCGGAGGCACAAAGCCGCCCTTCCGCATCCGAAAGTTTGGCCTCGGCGAAGGCGGCGCGGCGGCCGATCGACAGCACCCTACCCTCGGCGCGCACCTTGCCCGTCTCCTTCGTCATGGCACGGTGGTAGGCGACTTTCAGCTCGAGTGTCGTGTATTTCTGGCCCGGCGCCAGCTTGGAATGCACAGCGCAGCCGCAGGCCGAATCGAGCAAGGTGGCGGCATAGCCGCCGTGGATCGTGCCGATCGGATTGTAGGCGTGCTCGCCCGGGACGCCCTCGAAGATCGCGAAGCCGTCGCCGAACTCGACCGCGTCGAACTTCAGGGTGACGCCGATGCTCGGCGGCCGGCCTGACGCGAGCAAGGCCTGCAGCTGCTCCAGCCCGGTCATCTCGGCCAGCGTCTTCGTGCTCATCGCGTTCTCCCAGGTCTGCGCCGCGGTGGACGTCCGGCTCAAAACCAATCAGCCGCCATGTCCAGCGAACTTCGGTCGAGTTCGCGCAGCGCCGCCATCTGGGTGATCGCCTTGGGCAGCTCCCAGCGGAAGAAGTAGCGGCAGGCCTGGCGCTTGCCGGCGGCGAAGTCGTCCTGCCGGCTGCCGAGCGCCAACCATTGCTCGAGCCAGATCCAGGCGATGGCGACGTGGCCGAAGGCCTCCAGATAGGCCGAGGCGTTGGCCAGCGTCAGCACGGCGTCGCCGGTGCCATGGAGGATGCGCGTGGTCTCGTCGAGCGTCGTCATGGCGGCCTCGAGCTCGTCGGCACGGTCGGCCGCGCTGTCGGCGCGCGCGGCGGCGATCGTCCGGCCGACACGCCCGCGGAACAGTTCGAGCCCCTCGCCGCCGTTCTGCGTCACCTTGCGGCCGAGCAGGTCGAGCGCCTGGATGCCGTGTGTGCCCTCGTGGATCGGGTTGAGACGGTTGTCGCGATAGAGCTGCTCGACGTCGTAGTCGCGGGTGTAGCCGTAGCCGCCGTGAACCTGGATGGCGATGTCGTTGGCCGCCAAACACCATTGCGACGGCCAGCTCTTGGCGATCGGCGTCAGCAGGTCGAGCAGCGCGTGCGCCTCGTGTTTCGCCGCCGCATCGCCGGTGCGCTCCGCGTCGACGAGGTTGGCGCAATAGAGCGCGAAGGCCAGCGCGCCCTCGACGTAGCTCTTGGAGGCCAGCAGCATGCGGCGCACGTCGGGATGCTCGACGATGGCGCATTGCTTCGCCTTCCGGTCACGCGCGCCGAGCGGCCGGCCCTGCGGACGGCCCTTGGCGTAGTCGACCGCCTTGAGGTAGCCGCTGTAGCCCAGCGCCACCGCGCCGAGGCCGACGCCGATGCGCGCCTCGTTCATCATGTGGAACATGGCGGCCAGCCCCTGGTGCTCGCCGCCGACCAGCCAGCCCAGCGCGCCGGCCCGGCCGCCGGGGGTGTGGACGCCCTCACCGAAATTCAGCAGCGTGTTGGTGGTGCCGCGATAGCCCATCTTGTGGTTGAGCCCGGCCAGCACGACGTCGTTGCGCTCGCCGACCGTGCCGTCGTCGTTCACCAGGTGCTTGGGCACGACGAAGAGCGAGATGCCTTTCACGCCCGCCGGCCCGCCGGGAATCTTCGCCAGCACCATGTGCACGATGGTTTCGCTGAGCTCTTGCTCGCCGCCGGAGATCCACATCTTGGTGCCGGTCAGGCGGAAGCTGCCATCCTCTTGCGGCTCGGCGCGGGTGGTGATGTCGGCCAGCGACGAGCCGGCCTGCGGCTCGCTGAGGCACATGGTGCCGAAAAAGCGGCCGGCGTACATCGGCTCGACGTAGCGGGCGATCTGCTCGGGCGTGCCGTGGGTGCGCAGCAGATTGGCGGCGGCGCTGGTCAGCATGGCGTAGGCGGCGGTGCCGACGTTGGCGGCCTTGAAGAAGGCGAAGCCGGCGCTGCCGACGCTGGCCGGCAGCTGCATGCCGCCCTGCTCGTAGTCGGCCTGCGAGGCGAAGAGGCCGGCCTCGCCGTAGAGCTTCAGCGCGGCGCCGACCTCGGGGATCATGACGACCTTGCCGTCCTCGAAGCGCGGCTCGTTGGCGTCGGCCTTCTTGTTGTGCGGCGCGAAATGCTCCGTCGCGATCCGCTCGCAGAGATCGAGCGCGGCATCGAAGGTCTCGCGCGAATGGTCGGCGTAGCGCTCGCGCGAGGTCAGCTCCTCGACCTTCAGCCAGTCGTAGAGCAGGAAGTCGAGGTCGGCGCGGGACAGCAGGGTGCCGGTCATGACGTCCTCAGGCGTAGGCGCCGACGTTCGCGGCGGCCGGACGAGGGCTGGCGAAAGGGTCGGCGGCGAGTTCGGCGATGGTGGCGCGGTAGCCTTCGGCGAGCTGGCGGCACAGCTCGGCCGCCGTCGGCACGTCGGCGATCGAGCCGACGCCGTGCCCGGCCGACCAGACCGTCTTCCAGGCGCGCGTCTCGTCGTTCATGTTCATGCCGCCGTGCGGCGGCAGGTTGTCGGGGTCCAACCCGTTCTTCACGATGCTCTGGCGCATGAAGTTCGCCGGCACGCCGCTGATCGCCGGCGTGTAGAGGACGTCGCCGGCGCGGGCGTCGGTCTGCATCTGCTTCTGCTCGGGCGTCGCCATGCTCTCCACGGTCGAGATGAAGCGCGTGCCGAAATAGGCGAAGTCCGCACCCATGGCGCGGGCGGCGGCGATGTCGCGGCCGGTGTTCATCGCGCCCGATAGGATCAGCATGCCGGAGAACACCTCGCGGATTTCGGCGAGCAGCGCGAAGGGGCTCAGCGTGCCGGCATGGCCGCCGGCGCCCGCCGCCACCGCGATGATGCCGTCGACGCCGGCCTCCGCCGCCTTCTCGGCATGGCGACGATTGATGACGTCGTGGAACACCAGTCCGCCGTAGGAATGCACCGCGTCGACGAGGTCGCGCACCGCGCCGAGCGAGGTGATGATGATGGGCACGCGGCGCTTCACGCAGATCTCGAGGTCGGCCTTCACCCGCGGATTGGTCTTGTGGACGATGAGGTTGACGCCGTATGGCGCGCCGCGGCCGTCGAGTCGGTCCTCGATCTCGCCGCACCAGGCGTCGAAGCCGGCGGTGGTGCGCTGGTTCAGCGCCGGGAAGGTGCCGACGATGCCGCCGCGGCAGGTCTCGACCACGAGGTCGGGTCCCGACACCAGGAACATCGGTGCGGCGATGGCCGGCACGGCCAGCCGCTCGGCGATGTGGGCGGGGATGGTCATGGCTTGGCTCCTGGCGCGTCGGCGGGCCGGTCGATGACCGCCACGGTGCAGCGCGAGACGCAGACCGCCTTGCCGGCCTCGTCGACGATGCGGATGTCCCACACGTGCGTGGTGCGGCCGAGGTGGATCGGCCGCGCGGTGCCGGTCACCCAGCCCGAGCGCACGCCGCGCAGGTGGTTGGCGTTGATCTCGAGCCCGACGCAGGCTTTCGTGGCGGGGTCGACGCAGGCGTAGGCGGCGTAGGAGGCCAGGGTCTCGGCCAATACCACGGAGGCGCCGCCGTGCAGAAGGCCGAAGGGTTGGTGCGTGCGCTCGTCGACCGGCATGCGGCCCTCGAGCCAATCGTCACCCACCGCCGTCAACTCGATGCCGAGATGCTGGACCAGGCCGCGCGCGCCGAACTCGCGGGTGTCGAGGGAGAGCGGCGCGAACCAGATCGGCTTGGCGTTTCCTCCGTGCGATGTCATCGACGCTCCTTTTTCACGCTGCGGCGGTGCCGCCGTCGACCTTCAGCTCGCTGGCGGTGACGAAGCGGCTCTCGTCAGATGCCAGGTAGAGCACGGCATGGGCGACGTCGTCGGGCTGCCCCAGCCGCTTCATCGGGATCGACTTCACCAGCTTGCGCGTCGCCTCGGCCTCGCCGTGCATCTCGAAATAGCGCTCGATGATCGCGGTGCGGATGAAGCCGGGGTGCACAGAGTTGCAGCGCACGTCGACGCCCGCGCGGGCGCAATCCAGCGCCACCGACTTCGTCAGCATCATCACCGCCGCCTTCGACGTGTTGTAGGCGGCATATTGCCCGTCGGCGACGATGGCGGCGATCGACGAGATGTTTACGATCGAGGCCGGCTGGTTGTCGCGCAGGTGCCGCAGGGCGTGCTTGCAGCCGAGGAACACGCTGTCGACGTTGATCGCCATCATGTCGTGCCAGTCGTCGAGCCCGACCTCCTCGACGCGGCCCTGCGCGCCGATGCCGGCGTTGTTGACCAGCACGGAGAGCCCGCTCATCGCCGCCACCGCTTCGGCGATGACCGCCTGCCAACGCGCCTCGTCG
>CAXTQM010000036.1:5484-11612 GCA_964246205.1 uncultured Beijerinckiaceae bacterium
GGGTGACGGCGCGCACCGTCGACTCGTCGATGTCGGTGAGGAAGACCCTGGCGCCGTGGCGCGCGAGCATGCGGGCGATGGCCTCGCCGAGGCCGCGCGCAGCGCCGGTCACGATCGCCTTCTTGCCGGCAAGGCGCGATGGCTCGGCCATCATCGGTGTGGTCCCTAACGGTAGGTGACGAGCCCGGGGTCGCCGGTCTCGTCGAGATGGGGATGGCCGTTGAAGGTGGCGAGCGTGACGTTTCCGTCGGCGCGGTTGAAGCGCAGTCGGGTGACGCCGGCGTTCACCAGCGGCCAGTTCAGGGTGAAGGCCGTCTCGTCCGGCAGGCCGAGCAGGTGCTGGCAGATCGCGGTGATCGGCCCGCCCGAGGTGAAGGCCCAGACCGAGCGCGCCTCGAGCCCGAAGAGCTGCCGCAACCCGCCGACGACGCGCTCGCGGAACGCGGCCCACGGCTCGGGGTAGTCGGCATCGTGCGCGCCGCCGGTCCAGCGCGCGACGGCCTGGACGTACATGGCGTGGAAGGCACGGCGCGGCTCCGCGCTTCGGGCGAGGTCGGCGTTCATCACAGCCTTGTCGGCATAGTCCGGCCGGAACCTGGCGACGACGGATTCGTGGTCGTACTCGCCGAGGCCGTCGAGGCTCAGCCAGTCGGCCCGCTCGGGGCCGCCGCTGATCGCGGTCGACAGCTCCGCCGTGCCGACCTGACGCTTCATGGTGCCGGAGGCGACCACGTCGGGGACGATCCCGCAGCGCTTCAGCCAGCCGCCCAGCAGGCGCGACTGCTGTTCGCCACGCTCCGACAGCTTGTCGTAGTCGGCGGCGCCGAAGCTGGCTTGGCCGTGGCGCACGAGGAAGAGGTCGGCCATCAGAGGTCCGACCGAGCGATACCGGCGCGGCAGCGGGCGGCGAGCTGGTTCACCACGCCACCATAGTGGGCGAAGCGCGGGTTGGTGGTTTGCCCCAGTACGAAGCGACGATAGATCTGCTGGATGATCGCGGCGAGGCGGAACAGGCCGAAGGTCTCGTAGAAATCGAAGCTTCCGACGTCGAGGCCGCTACGCTCGGCGTAATAGGCGACGACCTCGGAGCGCGTCAGCATGCCCGGCGCGTCGGTCGGCTGGCGCCGGTTGGCCAGGAAGGATTGGTCGTCGTCGGCCTGGACCCAGTAGGCGAGCGAGCCGCCGAGGTCCATCAGCGGATCGCCGAGCGTCGCCATCTCCCAGTCGAGCACGCCGATGACGTCGAGCGGATCGTCGGGCGACAGCACGACGTTGTCGAAGCGGTAGTCGTTGTGGATGAGACAGATGCGCGTCTCGCCCGCCGGCATCGTGCGGGCGAGCCAGTCGACCACGTCGGGCATGGCGTCGATCCCCTCGGTCACGGCCTGGCGCCAGCGCTCGCTCCAGCCTTCGACCTGGCGGCGGACGTAGCCGGCCCCCTTGCCGAGATGGCCGAGCCCCGCCGCCTCGACGTCGATGGCGTGCAGTTCGAGAAGGCGGTCGAGCACGTTGCGGCAGAGCGTGCGCGTTCCGTCGGTATCGAGACCGAGTTCCGGCGGCAGGTCGCGGCGCGGGATGATGCCGGCGAGCCGCTCCATGACGTAGAAGTCGCCGCCGATCACGCCGGGATCGTCGCAGATGGCGACGACGTCGGGCACGTAGGGGTAGTGCGGCTTCAGCGCGGCCATGATGCGCGCCTCGCGCAGCACGTCATGCGCGCCCTTGGCCTTGGTGCCCGATGGCGGCCGGCGCAGGATGAGGTCGCGATCGGTGAAGGCCAGCCGGTAGGTCAGGTTGGAGGCGCCGCCGGGATATTGTCCGATCCTCGGGGTGCCGACTAGTCCGGCGTCACGCGCCTGGAGGTAGCCGACCACCGCGGCGACGTCGATCGCGTCCTCCGCCCGAACCTCGCCCGGCTGGTCGATCAGCGTGTCGTGCGTCACTTCCTTGCGCCTCCCTATTCGCCGCCGCGGGGCACCGGGCGCAGCTGACAGGGCGCTAGGTCAGGCCAAACTCGCGCTCCGGTCTGCGTCGCCTTCGCCTTCATCTATGCCCTCCCGCCGGCTCGCTTTTTGCCCGGCATGGTCGCGGCTCAGCCCAGGACGCCGCCCGAGACCGTCACGCCGCCGTCGACGACGACCGTCTGTCCAGTCATGAAGAGCCCTGCGTCGGAAGCGAGAAAGATCGCGGCACCGGCGATGTCGTCGGGGTCTCCGATCCGGCGCAGCGGCGTGTTCTGCTCCACGGCCTTGGCCATCTTCGGGTTCTCCCAGAGCGCCCGGGCGAAATCCGTCTTGATCAACCCCGGCGCGATGCAGTTCACGCGGATGTTGTGCTCCCCCCATTCCACGGCGAGGTTGCGGGCGAGCTGCATGTCGGCGGCCTTGGAGACGTTGTAGGCGCCGATCACCGGCGATCCCTTGAGGCCGCCGATCGACGACACGATGATGATCGAGCCGGACCGGCGCTCGATCATGCCTGGCGCGACGAGCTGCGCCAGCCAGTGGTTCGAGACGATGTTGTTGTCGAGAATCTTGCGGAACTGCTCGTCGGTGATGCCGCCGAGCGGCCCGTAATAGGGGTTGGAGGCGGCATTGCAGACCAGCACGTCGACCGGGCCGAGCCTCTCCTTCGTGTCGGCGATCAGGCGCTCGAGGTCAGGCTTGGACGAGATCGACGCCGCGATCGCGATCGCCCGGCCTGCGCCTTGCGCCGCCTCGATCTCCTGCACCACGGCCTCGCAGGCGTCGATCTTGCGCGAGGACACCACCACGCGCGCACCCTGCTCGGCCATGCGCATCGCGATGGCCTTGCCGATGCCGCGCGACGAGCCGGTGACCACCGCGACCTTCCCGGTGAGATCGAAAAGCGACATCTACTCCGCCGCCTGCGCGTTGGTGTAGCGCCGCAGTTCCAGCTTCGCGATGGTACGGTTGTGCACCTCGTCCGGCCCGTCGGCGAGGCGCAGCGTGCGGACGTGGGCGTAGCTGCGGGCGAGGTCGAAATCGTCGCAGACGCCGCCGCCGCCGTGGGCCTGGATGGCGTCGTCGAGCAGCTTCAGCGCCATGCGCGGCGCCGCCACCTTGATCATCGATATTTCGAGACGTCCGGCCTTGGCGCCGACCTTGTCCATCACGTCCGCCGCCTTGAGGCAGAGCAGCCGCGTCATCTCGATGTCGATGCGCGCCTCGGCGATGCGCTGCTCCCACACCGAATGGTCGGCGATGCGCTTGCCGAAAGCCTTGCGCTGGACGAGGCGCCGCGCCATCGCCTCCAGCCCGGCCTCGGCGACGCCGATGGTGCGCATGCAATGGTGGATTCGCCCCGGCCCGAGCCGGCCCTGCGCGATCTCGAAGCCGCGGCCCTCGCCCAGGATCAGGTTCTCCGCCGGCACCCGCACCGCGTCGAGGACCACCTCTCCGTGGCCGTGCGGCGCGTCGTCATAGCCGAACACCGGCAGCATCCGCTCGATGGTCACGCCTTTGGTATCGAGCGGCACCAGGACCTGCGACTGCTGCTTGTGCGGCTCCGCCTCGCGATCGGTCTTGCCCATGACGATCGCCACGGCGCAGCGCGGATCGCCGACGCCCGAAGACCACCACTTTCGGCCGGAGATCACGTATTCGTCGCCCTCGCGGCGGATCGAGGTCTCGATGTTGGTCGCGTCGGACGAGGCGACGTCGGGCTCGGTCATCAGGAAGGCCGACCGGATCTCGCCGGCCAGCAGCGGCTTCAACCAGCGCTCCTGCTGCGCAGGGCTGCCGTAGCGGTGCAGGACCTCCATGTTGCCGGTGTCGGGCGCCGAGCAGTTGAAGCATTCCGAGGCCCAACCGATGCGACCCATCTCCTCGGCGCAGAGCGCGTAGTCGAGGTTGGTCAGGCCGGCGCCGTGGAACGCCTCCGTGTCGTGCTCGCGCGAGGGCGGCAGGAACAGGTTCCAAAGGCCCTGCGCGCGGGCCTTGGCCTTCAGCACCTCCAACACCGGCGGGTGCTGCCAGCGCGCCGCGCCGGTGCCGGCGGTCTGCGCGCGATAAGCCTCGACCGCCGGGCGCACCTCCTTGTCCATGAAGGCGCGGACGCGGTCGCGCCACTGGGTCTGTATGGCCGAGAGCGAGAAGTCCAAACGCGACCGTTCCTTCGAAAGGATACCGGCTTTTCGATTAGCGCCAGGCTGCCGCGCTTTCCAGTGCAACGAAAGACCCTCCCCCGCGCCGTTGCTGCGCAAGTCCCTCATGGCTGACGACGCCGTTGGTGGCCCCATACCTGTGATTGGAAGGGTGCTCGAACGAGACGTCGTGTCCACGGAGCGGAGAGCGGCTGTTCACTTCGGATCAGGCGGGGCTGTTCGCTGGGCGAGCCAGCTGCCGCCTTGGAGAGCCGCGTGTCAGGATCCGATCAGGGCTTGGCTTTGATCGGCTTGGCTTCGGCCGGCTTGGCGTCTGTCGGCTTTGCCTGATCCTCGCGCGCGTCGGCGACGATCTGCTTGAACTGCGGCAGGTCGAGCGGCGAGGCGGTGATGAACGGGCCGATCAGGTAGACCGGCGTGCCCTTCAGCTGCAGGGCGTCGGCCTCCTGGAAGTTGCGTTTCAGCAGGGCCACGATCTCGCCGTCGCGCTGGTCGAGGTCGCGGTTCAGCCGCGTGACGTCGACCCCGGCGGCAACCGCCGCCTGCGAGATGTCGGCATCGTTGGCGGGATGCGCCTTCATGCGCATCAGCGCCGTGTGCATCTCGGCGTACTTGCCCTGCCAAGTGGCGGCGATGGCGACCTTGGCGGCGGCCATGGAGGTCTTGGCCAGGATGGGCAGGTCCTTGTAGATCACCCGCACCTGCGGATCGTCGGCGACCAGCACCTCGAGGTCGGCCTCGCTCTTCTTGCAGTAGGCGCAATTGTAGTCGACGAACGCGATGATGGTGACATCGCCGTGCGGGTTGCCGACCATCGGCGAGGCGGCATCGTGCAGCAGCGCGTCAGTGAGGCTGAGCACCGCCGGCTTCTCCGCGGCGATCGCTTTGGCCTTGCGGTCGGTGGCGCCGACGGTGGCGGCACGGGCTGCAGGAAGCGACGCAAGCCCGACGATCATTGCGGCGGCGTGCACGAGGGCAATCGCCACCGGTCGGCCGAAGGCTTGGGGCCGATCGCGCAACATGACCTTTTATGCGACCGGTGCCCCTGAAACGCAACTCGGCTGACCGTAGTGCGCGAGATAGCGTTCCTCGATGTCGCCCATCGGCATCACCGCGAACACGTCGGTGGTGCCGAACTGGCGGTCGAGCACCGCGGCATGGCCGAAGCGCGCGCCGGTGCGCAGGTAGGCCTTGAGCAGCGGCGGCAATGCCAGCAGCCCGCGCTTGACATCCACCGCCTCGGCTGGGCTGGGCTCGAAGGCTGCCCGGCAGTGCGCCCAGGCCGAGACCTGCCACGCCGGCTCGGCCTGAGCGTGGCGCAGCAGGAAGTCCAGCGGCAGTCGGTTCGCCTCGAGGTCGAGGCCGGGCAGGCTGGCGCAGCCGATCAGCACGTCGATGGCGTGGTGGCGCGCGTAGAGCCACAGCCCGCGCCACAGCAGCTCGATGACTCGCTTGGAACGGTATGCGGCGTGGACGCAGGAGCGGCCGAGCTCGAGGAAGTGCGTCTGCGGGTGGCGTCGGAGCAGCGGCGCGAGGTCGAACTCGCCCTGTGAGTAGAAGCCGCCGTTGCGCTCGGCGACATCGCGGCGCAGCAGCCGGTAGGTGCCCACCAGCCTGGTCTTGGCGCGACCGCCCGCGCTCCTGGCCTCGGTGTCGAACACCACGAGATGGTCGCAGATGGCATCGAAATGGCAATGGTCGAGGCGGTCAGCCGAGGACGAGGCGGCGGCGATGGCGTTGCCTTCCTCGTAGAACACCTCGTAGCGCAACCGCTGCGCCTGCCGCAACTCCTTGGTGCTCTCGACCAGCCGAACCTCGAAGGGTCCGGCGCGCTCGAAGATCGGCGAGCTCACGACCTTGATCGCCGATCGGATGCTGTGCGCGAGCGACGCGTCGTCGCGCCGCAAGCCGACGTCTGGTCCGATGATCGTCATGCCCCGTCGTGCCCCCACCGGATGGCCGTTCCCGCTTAGGCAGCTTGCGTTAAGCTTTCATGACGCGG
>CAXTQM010000037.1:0-11587 GCA_964246205.1 uncultured Beijerinckiaceae bacterium
GTGCGATGGTCGGGCCGGTCCGCGTCCAGGCGCTGCCGCCCGAGGAGCGCCACCGCTTCCGTGCCGCCATGGCCCCGCATCGCGCGACCATGAGGGCGGCGCGCGAGGCGCATCGCGCCGCGCGTCGGCAGATCGAGGCCGACATCGCCGCGCCGACCTACGACCAGGCCAAGGTCGCCGCCGACTTCCAGGCGCTGCGCCAGAGCAATCGCGATGCCGAGGAGGCGGTCGACGGCGCGCTGCTCGACGCTCTCGCCATCCTGCCGCCGGAAAGCCGCGCCGCGCTGGTGTCCCACGAGCGCGAGCCGCCTGCCGCGCCGCCGCATTAATCTCAAACGAGGAGCGCGGCGCGGCTTTCCGGCGGCAGGATGGCGAGAGCGTCGAGGAGCGCAGCGAGCCGTTGCGGCGCCACCAGCCGATAGCTGCGGCGCACAAGGGTCTCGACCTCGCCCCAGTCCGGCTCCTCCGGGGCGATGACGTCGAGACGGATGCCAACCCATCCTTTCGGCCCGAGGTAGGGCGGCACAAAGAAGCGTCTGGGGTCGGCACCGACCAGTACCGCCTGGCTGCCGGGCGGCGCCTTAAGCCATACCGAACGCCACCCGTCGCGCTCGGTGTAACGCGCAAAGATCTTGTCGCGCACCCGGTAGCTCGGGGCGTCGAACAACAGCTGCTCGGCGGCTTCCGGCAGGGCGAGACAGAGGCTCCGCAGGCGTGCCGCGGCCGCCTCGGTCACGGCGCGGCCGGCACGCGTCCCACCAGCGCGATCAGCGGATCGCCGCCGCTGCCGTCGGTCAGCACGTGTGCCTCGATCGCGTCGTAGCCGGCGCGTTCCAGGTAGAGCCGTACCAGCGCGGCGTGCCCGCCGGCATCGAGCGAGCGCCATACCGCGACGGCTTTGGTGGGGAAGCACCGGTTGGAGAAGCTGACGACGAGCGGCGATCCTGGCCGCAGCACGCGGGCCACGTCCGCCAGCACCTCGACCGGGCGCTGCAGGTATTGCACCCCGACGCAGCAAAGCGCGGCGTCGACACTGGCGGCTTCCAGCGGCAGGTGCGGCTCGCGGTTGAGGTCCTGCACGAAGGAGCGCGCGAGGCGCGGGTTGGCGGCGAGTTCGGCGGGGTTCATGCCGTGGCCGATCACCGCCGAAAAGCGCATGTCGGGTGGCAGGTGGCTGACCCAGCTCGACATCAGGTCGAGCACGGTGCCGCCGGCGGGCAGCACGTCGCGGTAGAAGGCGGTGAGCGCGGCGGTGGCGCCCTCGTCGATGTGGGTAACCAGCCGCGGCGGCGCGTAGAAGTCGCTGTCGTCGCCGCCGTCGACCTTTTCGAAGGCGCCGCGTGGCAGTTCGGGGAGTCGATCCGTCATGCACCCTCCCGCGGCGTGGTGCGCCGCCTCGTCGTCAGGGTCTACAGCCGCCGGCGCGATGGCGCGCCGCTCCAAAGGTCGCACGACGCGTCCACCCTGCCGCGAATGTCCGGCAGCCTTGGCGGTCGCCGAGATGCACACGGCTTGGTTTCGGCAGCGAAGCTTGTTAGCTTCACGTCATTCCCGACGCTGGCCAGACGCGCCGATCATTGATTGAGGTGCCACGATGGTAGCCTACGACGAGTCCTTCGCTCGGAGCGCCTATCCCAAGCTGCCCGTCGGCGCCACCGTTGGCGCCACCTTCAGGGTCATCGGCCGATCCTGGGTCCCGCTCTATGCGATATCTCTGGTTCTGACGCTGGCGAGCCTGCCGAGTGCCTACCTGCTCGGCAAGGTCATCGGCGCGGTAGTTGCCATGTCGAAGGCCGGATCGGGTGTAGGTAGTTCGGCGACCGTTCCGCACGTTGCTCAGGGCACGTACGCGATCCTTGGCAGTTTCTACCTCGTGCAGACACTCCTGTCGCTCTATGCCTTCGGCGTCGTCAGCGAGGGTACATCGCGCATGCTGCAGAACGGATCTTTCGGTCTGACTCCGGCACTCAAGACCGGTCTCGTTCGCTTCCTCCCCATGCTGGTGTCCGCCGTATCGTTTTACGTCCTATTCGTCATCGGCTTCGCTCTCCTCCTCGTTCCGGGCATCCTGGTCGGCGCCGTCTACGGCCTTGCCCCCGCGCTTTGCGTGATCGAGCGGCGCGGGCCCTTCAACAGCTTCTCGCGCAGCGCGGCGCTCACGCGCGACAATCGTTGGCGGTGCATCGGCGTCACCTTGCTACTCATGGTGGGTCCAATCATCGTCGGCAGCGCCATCGGCGGCGGCCTGGGTGTGGCCCTCGGTCCCAAGAACAACGCCTACGCCTCGGCGCTCGCCAACTTCTTCCTCCTGCCGATCTTCTACGTGTTTCCCGCCGCGCTGGCCTGCAACTTGAAGCGCCTGAAGGAAGGCGGAGGTCCGGCCACTGTCGCCGAGGTCTTCTGACGCCGGAGCCCGTCAGGCGTTCTTGTCGGCCCGGGCGCGGCCGAACAGCTGCTCGCGCTCCAGGTCGGCGCGCTCGGCGCTGTAGAACGCGCGCAGGAAGCGCTCGCTATCGGCGGGCGCGATGGTTGCGGTCCAGCCGATGCGGGCGCGGATCTTGGCGACGATCTCGTCGTACAGCTGGCCCGAAGTCGCCGAGGCCGGCTGGCGCAGCAGCTCCTCCAGCACCTGCAGCTCGAAGGTGCCATAGGCCCGCAGCTGCTGCGGCGTGAAGGCGTAATCGGCGGGGCGCTCGCTGAGGTCGGGGGCGAGGGCGCGCTTGGGCATGGCTATGACCAGGGTGCCGGCAATGAGGTCGCCGGCGCGCAGGTGCTCCCTGTTGAAGAAGGGCAAGGCGCCGATCGCCACGATCCAACCGAAGGTGGCGAGATCGGCGAAGGCGCCGACGCCGTGGTCGGCGGCGAGCGACAGGAAGATCTCGGCCGGCAGGAAGAACTCGACCTCGCGGGTGATGTTGCGGGCGACGATCGCCGAGGCGGTCAAAGCGCCGCCGGCGCGGTCGATGACGCGCAGCCCCATGATCGCTTTGCCCGGCGTGCGCCCGCGCCACGCCAACTCGAAATGCATGAAGTAGAGGTTGCGCAAGAGGAAGGCGAGGAACAGCACGACCGTCGCCACCACCTCGCCACCACCGCCGCCGAGGCCGGCGAACACCAGGCCGAGGAAGATGGCGAAGGTGCCGAGAAGCCAGAACATCATGTCGAGGAGGAAGGCGCCGATGCGCTCGGATCGCTGCGCGACATCGACGCGCAGCGCCACGCCCTCCGGCGTGACGATCTCGTGCCCGCGCCGCCGCGTGCCCTCGAACAGCAGCGCGACGCGATCGACAGGCGCGATGGTTTGCGTCGCCGCCTTCATCGCGTCAGGCTCTGCGCGCCAACCGCCGTCATCCCGGGGCGCCGAAGGCGAACCCGGAACCGGTGAGCGCCGGCCATGCAGGGCAGACCGAGGCGCACCGGTTCCGGGTTTTCGCTGCGCGATCCCCGGAATGACGTCGTCTGGTACGTATTCGCACGATCTCGCATCATGAAGCGCCCACTTGTCCCTTTGCGCCCTTCCCGCGCCCCGACGAGAAATACACCAGCCACAGGCAGGCGGTGACGGCGGCGAAGGCGAAGCGGCCGTCGGTGTTGGCGATGAGCTGGCGGAAGCCGCCCTCGATCAACCCGGCGACGAAGAGCATCAGCACGGCGCCGCCGCCGAGCTGCGCGGCCTCGCGGCCGTGTCGGGCGAGGTTCTCGAGCCTCGAGTATCGGCCGGGAAAGAGGATCTTGTCGGCCAGCACCAGGCCGCCGGCACCGGCCAGGATGATCGCGCCGAGCTCGGTGACGCCGTGGATCGACAGCCAGCCGAGGAAGTCGATCAGCAGGCCGCGCCGGGCGTGGATCTCGATGAAGGCGCCGAGCGTCAGGCCGTTAAAGACGAGCAGCAGCAGCGTCGGCACGCCTGCGAGGAAGCCGAGGCCGAAGGCCATCAGCGCGACGATGGCATTGTGGCGGAACAGGCTGTTGGCGAAGACGACGAAGCTCTTGGTAAAGCCCGGCCAGGGCGCGAAGATCTCGTCGTTGCGCAGCTGTGCCGCGGTGCTTGAGGGCCCGCGCCCGCCGGCGAGATCGGAGTCGACGAAGGCCGAGTACCAGTCGGTGTCGGCATGCACCAGCATGTATCCGGCGGCTACCCCGACGAGCGTCGCGGCGACGGCGATGAGGATGTGCCAGCGCGCGGCGCGCACCGCGGCGGGGAAGCCGCTGGCGAGGAAGGCGCGCAGGCTCTCCCACGCCGTGCTGCGCGGGCCGTAGACGGCGAGATAGGCGCGCAGCGAGAGGTCCTCGAGGTAGCGCAGAAGGTGGCGGTCGAGCGCGATGCTGCGGGCGACCGAGAGCGAGGAGACGACGCCGCGATAGAGGATGGGCAGGCGCTGCATCGCCTCGGCGTCCGGCCCGCGGATGCCGCGCTTCTCGATCGTCGCCAGGATGGCCTCGAGCTCGGCCCAAGCCGCCTCGCGGCCCTTGCGGAACTCGGCGCTGCGCAGCACCAGGGCGGGTCGGCGCGACGGCTGGAGCGTGTCGTCGCGGGTCATATCTGGCCCCTCTGCTTGACCAGCAGGTAGCGGTTGACGAGCCCGCTCGAGAGCCCGCGCACCGGCACGTCGAGCACGTGGACGCCCATGCGCGCGATCCTCTCGAGCACGATGGCGCGCTCGCGCAGGAAGTCGTGGGCGATGACGGCTTGCGCCACCGGCTCGAAGCCCGTCGGCTCCGCGCGCATCAGCCGAGTCATGGCGGGATCCTGCAGCGTCACGAAGATGACGGCGTGCCGGTTGGCAATTCGCGCCAGGCTCTCGACCAGCAGCTGCGCCGTGACCGTGTCGACGAATTCGGTGAAGAGCACCACCAGCGCGCGGCGCTTCAGGCGCTGGTTAAGCGCGGCGAGCCCCAGCGTGAAGTTGGTCTCCTGCGTCGAATAGGCGAGCCGCGCCGCGCCCTGCTGCAGTTTCGACAGGTAGGGCAGGCCGGCGGCCGGCGCGATGAACTGGCGCACCGTGGCGTCGAAGGCGAAGTCGCCGACGAGATCGCCGGCGCGCAGCGAGATCCAGCCGAGCAGAAGCCCGGCCTCGATGGCATGGTCGAGCCGCGCCTTGCCCTCGATGGGCTCGAGCATGAGGTGCCCGGTGTCGAAGGCCAGCACGACCTGGTGGTTGCGCTCCGTGCGGAAGACCTTGGACAGCAGCTTGTTGTGCCGCGCCGAGCGCTTCCAATCGATGTGGCGGTTGTCGAGCCCGGCGACGTGCTCGCGCAAGGTCTCGAACTCGGCGCCCTCGCCCTTCTGCTGCTGCACCTTCACGCCGAAGTGCGCGTCGTGGTTCAGCACGCTGAGCGCGGCACCGCGCAGGCCGCGGACGATCGGCACCACGTCGATCGTCCGGTCGAGCGCCTGGCGCCAGCGCTGCTCGACGAGGCCGAGCGGTCCGCGCCACCTCAGCCACAGCGCGTCGAGGCCGATCGTGCCGCGTCGCTCGGAGCGGACGGCCAAATCGACGGCGAGGCGGCCGCTCCGGCTCGTCGCGGCGACGCGCACCGGCAGGTCGGCAATGCCGCTCTGCTCGAGCACCAGGGTGATCGGCGTGGGCCGCGTCCGCTCCGGCATGGAGAGGGCGATGCGCACGGCGCCGCTGTCGCCGACCGGCAGCCGCGCCGGTTCGCGCACGGTGATCTCGACCAGGCGGCGGCGGAGGATCATCAGCGCGTCGGCGCCGATCACCACCAGCGCCAGCAGCGACCAGGCGATGGCCACGATCCACAGCGAGCGATTGTAGACGACCATCAGGAAGGCGACCGGAATGCCGACCGAAAACAGGCCCACCGCGCGCGGCGTCGGCCGGATCATCGCGGCGCCGCCGTCCCGTCGAGTATCTCGCCCAGCACGGCGTCACTGGTGGTGCCGTCGATCTCGGCGTGCGGCGCCATGACGATGCGATGGCGGACCAGCGGCACGGCGAGGCGCTTGACGTCGTCGGGCAGCACGAAGTCGCGGCCGTTCAGCGCCGCGTAGGAGCGCACCGCCGCCGCCAGCATGTTGGCGGCGCGCGTCGAGGCGCCGGTCTCGATCGCCGGGTGCTCGCGTGTCGCGCGCATCACGTCGACGATGTAGTCGACGATCGCGGCGTCGAGCCGGATCTGGCTGGTGTAGGCGCGCAGGCCGGCGAGCGAGGCCGGATCGGCCACGGTCTCGATGCCGAAGTCGGCGATGCGCGGCATCGAGGACTGGTGGCCGTGGCGCGCGACGATGGCGCGCTCCTCGTCGCGGGTGGGATAGCCGACGGTGATCTTGAACAGGAAGCGGTCGAGCTGGGCCTCGGGCAGCGGATAGGTGCCGTGCTGCTCGATCGGGTTTTGCGTCGCCACCACCATGAAGTCGTCGCCCAGCGCATGGGTTTGGGTGTCGATCGTCACCGCGCGCTCGTTCATCGCCTGGAGCAGGGCGGCCTGGGTCTTGGGCGGGGTGCGGTTGATCTCGTCGGCGAGCAGCACCTGCGTGAAGATCGGGCCCGGCGTCAGCGCGAACTCGCCGGTCTGGAAGTTGAACAGGCTGGTGCCGAGCACGTCGCCCGGCATCATGTCCGGCGTGAACTGGATGCGGCCGAACTGCAGCGACAGCGTCGCGGCAAAGGCCTGCGCCAGCATCGTCTTGCCGGTGCCGGGCACGCCCTCAATGAGGATGTGACCGCCGGCGAGCAGGGCGGTGAGCATGAGCTCGATCGCCTCGTCCTGCCCGACGATCGCCTTGCCGACCTCGCGGCGGACGGCGTCGGCGATGGTCCTAACCTCTCCGAGGCTCATCCAGAAGGTCCTTCTTCCAACGATGCATCGCGCGCGCTTCGCGCGAGAGATGGGCGAGAAGCTGGGCGCGCGTGCCCGTCACGGCGCGGCTGCGCTCCAGGATGTCGGCCGACCTCGGCTCGACCGCGCGCGAGGCACCGACGCGGTCGAGCCACGCCGCCAGCGCGGGATCTTCGAGCCCGGGCGGCGCGTGCAGCGCGCGTCCGGCGTCCTGCAGCTCGAGGCGGATGTAGCGGCGCAGCACGACGGCCTGGTGACCGGCGCGGTCCATCAGCGCGGCGATGTTGTCGATGAGCCGGGTCTTGCCGAGCGTGAACGGCGGCGGCACCCGCTCCGAGCCGCCGAAGCGCGCGGTGGTGGCGAGCAGCAGCAGAGCCAGCGCGGCGAGACCCTGCGCCACGACGATGTCGTAGGGGTACTGGAACAGCAGCGGCAGCGGGCTGCGTTTCTCCTTGTATCCGCCGTGCACCGACTCGTCGAAGACGATGCTGCCGCGCCCGCTCCACAGCGTGCGCATCAGCGCGACCGCGAAGCGGGCGTTGGCCGGCTCGACGATGCCGTGGTTCTCCAGCGGATCGGGATCGGCGAGCAGGTAAACGTGGCTGTCGCCTGGCGTCTGCACCTCGGCGAGCAGCATGCGGTCCTTGGTACCGATGATCGGCACCAGCGTCGGTCCGGAGACAACCTGGGTGTCCGCCCCCAGGGTCGGCATGTCGGCGAGACGCTTCGCGTTTGCGTGCAACGGCTCCGCCGTGCGCGTGATCAGCGCTCGCCGGTCGAGCAGCGACAGGATCTTCTGCACGGCGGAGAGCGGGACGAGCCCGCTCTCGTGGACCCAGCCTTCGTGGGCGTGGTCGCGCTTGCCCCAGTGCTTCGGCAGCACGATCAGCACGTCCGGCCCGGCATCGACGTCGAGCTGCGCCGCGCTGTCGTTCAGCCCGGTGTTCGGCTCCTGGACGATGACAAGGCCGTCGCCGCCGGCGCCCTTGGCGGCGGCGTTGCTGGAGTAGCCGACCGGCAGGTCGAGCTTCTGCAGCAGGGCGAAGAAGCCGAGATGGCCGATCGCCGAGGGCGAAGTCCGCGTCGCCCGGTAGCCGCCCTCGTCGTCCTTGACCAGGGAGGCGAGCACGACCGAGAGCGCGAAGATCGCGACGACGCCGGCCACCAGGAAGCCGACGACGACCGGCGAGAACGGGCCCTTGTCGGCATCGAAGCTCATGCGGCGCCCATGGCCGACGGTCGCGCGAGCATCGCCGCGATCAGCCGCTCGTAGCTGTCGCGACAGGCTTCGTAGTCGGCGAACGCCGAAGGTTTGGCGCCGAAATGCACGAATTCGACGCGCCGGATCAGGTCGCCGAGCGCCTCCCTCCCGTCCTCGGGCAGCGCCACTCGATGCAGGATCTCCCGGCTGGTGAGCGAGTCGGCGAGCGTGATGTCCAGGCTGCGGCGCAGCTCGGCGAGGCTGCGCAGCAGGAGCAGGTGCATCGCCTCGGCGATGCGGCCGAGCCGGACCATGTCGTCGGCGTCGTCACCGGTCTGCACCATGCGCTCGGCGGCCTCGACCGCGACAGTCTGCTCGGCTTCCACCTTGGTGCGGTCGCGGCGGGCGAAGCCGGGTATGCTGTCACGCAGAGCGTAGAGGACGAAGACGACCGCGAAGGCCAGCGCGAGCCACAGGATGATCTCCGCGCCCGGGATCCTCAGCTTGAACTCGGAGTCCACCTCGATGGTGTGGTCGACCGGCAGCTTGGTCTGGAGGTCGAGCTCCCCGGCGAGCTGGCGGATGATCGCGACGGGGTCGGGCGGCGGTGCGGCAGTGCAGGCGTCGGGCTGCCAGCCCAGAGCCAGGGCGAAGACCCAAGCTGCCCCGGACCTGGGAAATCGCCGTGACATTCATACGTCCGAGCTTCAATAGGCTCAAGATTAGCGCAGCGCCACGATCTTGGCGACCGCATTTGCTTAAGCGCGGAGCACGTCAACGCTCGCTTCGGACGTTCCCGGCGTGGCGACCTTTCGCTGGTCAGCTTGCCGCCAGCGTGAGCCTCACATCGGCGGCAGGCCGCCGAGGATCTTGTCAAGCGTGATCGGGTAGTCGCGCACGCGCACGCCGCAGGCGTTGTAGATCGCGTTGGCGATGGCCGCGCCCGCACCCGAGATGCCGAGTTCGCCGATGCCCTTCGACTGCAGCGGGTTCGAGGCTTGGTCGCGCTCCTCGACGAAGACGACCTCGATCTGCGGGACGTCGGCGTTCACCGGCACGTGGTATTCGCCGAAGTCGTGATTGACCACCTTGCCGGTGCGCGGATCGTGCTCCAGCGCCTCTTCGAGCGCCGCGCCGATGCCAAAGGTCATGCCGCCGATGCACTGCGAACGCGCCGTCTTGGCATTCAGGATGCGACCCGCGGCGAACACGCCGAGCATCCGGCGCACTCGCGTCTCGCCGGTGACGGCGTTGACCGCCACTTCAGCGAAGTGGGCGCCGAAGGAGGCCTGGCTGTAGGCTTTGTCGTTTTCGCCCGGCTTGATCTCGCCCTCGGCGGCGAGCCCTTCGCCGGCCAGCGTGCCGAGCTCGACGGCGCGGTTGCCGGCGATGGCGCGGCCGTCCTTCAAGGTGAGGCCGGCGGCATCGCAATCCATCTTCGCGGCGAGCTGCTTACGGATCGCCTCGCAGGCGATGTAGACGGCCGAGCCGGCGCTGGAGGCGCCGAACGAGCCGCCCGAGCCGGCGGCCGCCGGCATCTCGGTGTCGCCGAGGTGCACGTCGACCATCTCCACGGGCAGGCCGAGGATCTCGCCGGCGATCTGCGCCAGGATCGTGTAGGTGCCGGTGCCGATATCCGTCATGTCGGTCTCGACCAGCGCCGTGCCGTCCGGCTTCAGCGTCACTCGCGCGGCGCTCTGCATCAGCTTGTTGGCGCGGGCAGCCGCGGCCATGCCGAGGCCGAGGAACCACTCGCCCTCGCGCCGCATCGCGGGCTTGGCATGGCGATTCGACCAGCCGAAACGCTCGGCGCCCTCGTCCATGCAGCGCACCAGCTGGCGCGTCGAGAACGGGATGTCCTTCTCCGGATCGCGCGCGGGCTCATTGCGGCGGCGCAGCTCTATCGGGTCGAGCTCGAGCTTCTCGGCCAGCTCGTCCATCGCGCATTCCAGCGCCAGCATGCCGGCACCCTCGCCCGGCGCGCGCATGGAGCCTGCCAGCATCCAGTTCATGTGTACGACGTCGTGGTTTATGTGGCGATGCTTGCCCGCATAGAGGAAATGAGTGGCGATCCCGCAGGGCTCGAAGAAGCCTTCGCCCGGCAGGTTGCTCGACAGCGAGTCGTGGCCGATGCCGAGTAGCGTGCCGTCTGCCGTGGCGCCTAGGCGCACGCGCTGCTGCGTGTTGGAGCGGCGCACCGTGCACTCGAACACCTGCTGGCGGGTCATGACCGTCTTGATCGGCCGCCGGAGTGCCTTGGCGGCGAGCGAGCAGGCGACCATCTCGGGCGAGACAAACAGCTTGGCGCCGAAGCCGCCACCGACGTAGGGCGCGATCAGCCGGATCTTCTCCTTGTCGATGCCGAGCGCCTTGGCGAGCTGCTGGCGGTCGGTCTTGAGCATCTGCATCGAGCAGTGCAGCGTCAGCTGGTCGCCGTCCCATTGCGCGATGGTCGAGTGCGGCTCCATCGCCGCGCTGTTCTGGCCGGGTGTCGTGTAGACGAAGTCGAGCGTGATAGCGGCCTCCTTCAACGCCGTCTCAAGATCGCCCTGGCTGGCATGGGCGGCGATCTGCGAATCGTTTGGCTTCTCCGCGGTGCTCTCGTCGAAGCCGGTCGTTGCCGGCAGCTCCTCATAGGTCGCGCGCACGCGCAACCCAGCATCGCGAGCCGCCTCGAACGTCTCGGCGACGACGAGCGCGATGGGCTGGCCGGCGTAGAGCACGTTGCGATTGGGCTCGGCGTGGTCCTGCGTCTGTCCGGGCTGGTTGGTGTGCGGCAGAAACTTGGCGTCGGTGTAGACGTCGATCACGCCCGGCAGTTTGCGCGCCTCGGCGTCGTCGAGATGCGTCACGCGGGCGCGCGCCACGGTCGCCAGCACGAGAAAGCCGTAGGCGGCGCCGGGGATGTCGTATTCCGCCGAATAGGTCGCCTGGCCCGCAACCTTGAGCGGACCGTCGATCCGCGACACGTCGGCACCGATGACGCCCTGAACGCCGTCTTCGAGAAGGCTGTTCTCGAACAGCGCGTCGGCGGTGACGGTCTCAGTGAGCTCAGTCATGCGACGTCTCCTGCTGGGTGACCTCGCGCAGGCACGCGATCAGCGTGCGCTTGGCGAGCGGGATCTTGAAGTCGTTGGAGCCGTAGCCGCGGGCACCGGCGACGAGCGCCTCGGCGGCGGCGGCGAAGGACGCATCGGACGGCGCCTTGCCGACGATCGCGTTCTCGACAGACGGGTCGCGCCACGGGCGAGGAGCAAGGCCGCCGAAAGCCAATGCCGCGCGCTTCACAACGCCATCGGACACGTCGACCACGCCGGCAACGGAGACCAGCGCGAAGGCGTAGGAGGCGCGGTCGCGAACCTTGCGATAGGTCTGACGGCCGGTCGGAGGCGGCGGCAGCTCGACCGCGATGATGAGTTCGCCCGGCTCCAGCACCGTCTCGATGTGCGGCGTGTCGCCGGGCAGCGCGTAGAAGTCGCGCAGTGCTATCCGTCGGCCATCGCCCTCCTTGCGCATCGTCACGACGACGGCGTCGAGCGCCTGCATCGCCACCGCCATGTCGCTGGGGTGGGTCGCGATGCAATG
>CAXTQM010000038.1:0-11508 GCA_964246205.1 uncultured Beijerinckiaceae bacterium
GCTCCGGGCGAAACATACCGGGCCTAGGCTCTCCTCATCGCCAACACGAGGAGACGTTCATGACCGACACCACCACCTCCCCCACCCGCCGAGCCTGGCGCCAGAGCGCCGTCGCGCTGGTGCTCATCGGCGGCGGCTTCGCGCTGGGCGCGGCCAGCTTCGCCACCGCCCAAGGCGACATGGGCGGCATGGGCTGGCACGGCGGCCGGCACCATCACGGCCCGCGCGTCGGCATGATCCAGCACATGGTTCTGCGCGCGCTCGACAATGTCGGCGCGACCAGCGCGCAGGAGGACAAGGTCCACGACATCATCGCCAAGGCCTCGGCCGAGCTCGACAAGAACAACGACGACAAGGGCGCGATGAAGAAGCAGGTGCTCGAGCTGATGAAGGCGCCGACGCTCGACCGCGCCGCCTTCGACAAGCTGCGCGCCGACAAGGTCGCCGCGATGGACGCCAAGTCGAAGACGATCGAGGACGCGCTGTTCGAAGCCGCCAGCCAGCTCTCGCCCGAGCAGCGCACCAAGCTCGTCGCCAACGTGCAGGATCGCATGGAGCACCACGGTTGGGGCGGCTGGCACCACCACGACGGCATGGACGGGCACGACGGCGAGCACGGCCATGACGGCGAGCACGGTGGGATGCACGACCACGGCCCGCATGACGGCGGTGGCGCCCCCGACCACGGCTGACGACACCTGAACCATGGCCGAGCGCATCCTCATCATCGACGACGATGCGCGGCTCTCGGCCATGGTCTCGGACTACCTCGCCGCCGCCGGCTTCACGGTCGAGCGGCGGCTCACCGCGCAGGAGGGTCTCGCGGCGGTGGCCCGCATCGCGCCCGACGCGGTGATCCTCGACCTGATGTTGCCCGACCTCGACGGCTTCGAGGTCTGCCGCCGGCTGCGCGCCGTCTCCGACGTGCCGATCCTCATGCTGACCGCGCGGGGCGAGGACACCGACCGCATCGTCGGCCTCGAGCTCGGCGCCGACGATTACCTCGCCAAGCCGTTCAACCCGCGCGAGCTGCTCGCCCGCATCCGCGCCATCCTGCGGCGGCGCGGCGGGCCACGACCGGACGCTAACGCGTTGCGCTTCGGCCGCCTCACCATCGATCGCGGCGCCCGCGCCGTGCGCGTCGACGGCGAAATCAAGGTGCTGACGAGCTACCAGTTCGACCTGCTGGTGGCGCTCGCCGAACACGCCGGCCGCGTGCTCAACCGCGACCGCCTGCTGGACCTGGTCAAGGGCGAGGAGCTGGAGGCCTTCGACCGCTCGATCGACGTCCACGTGTCGCGCATCCGCGCGGCGATCGAGGACGACCCCAAGCACCCGCGCCGCATCATCACCGTGCGCGGCAGCGGCTACGTCTTCGCTCGAACCCAGGATGGGGAGCCGTGAGCCTGTTCCGCCGCCGACTGTTCTGGAAGATTTACCTGACCCTGCTGGCGAGTCTCGTCGCGGCCATCGTGGTCATGGGCGCGGTGTTCTGGTTCCTCGGCGAGGCGCAGCGCGAGGCGACGCTCTCGGCAGGCCCCGGCCCCGCGCACCACGGCCCGCACAACGTCACCCTCTTCGCCGAGGACGGCACGGTGCTGGGCACCCGGGGTCGAGAGCTGTCGCTGGCGGACTGGGAGGCGCGGCACCGGCGCTTCGGCCAGGGCCATATCGTCAGGGTCGACCTGCCCGGCGGCGGCTTCGTGCTGACGCGGCTGGGGCCGCCGAAAGGCGCCCGAGCCACCGCGCTGATCCTGCTGATGCTGTCGGTCGCCGGCGCCGGCGGCCTCGCCGCCTATCCCGTCACGGCCCTGCTCACCCGCCGGCTGGAGGCGCTGCGCGCCGGCGTGGCACGCTGGGGCGAGGACGGCGCGCCGCCCCGGCTCGAGGAGCGCGGCCACGACGAGGTCGCGCTGCTGGGACGCACCTTCAACCAGGCGGCGACGCGGCTCGCCAGCCTGCTCGCCTCGCAGAAGGCGCTGCTCGCCAACGCCAGCCACGAGTTGCGCTCGCCGCTGGCGCGCCTGCGCGTGGCGGTCGAGGTGGGCCTCGGTGCCGCGCAGGAGGCCACTCGTTCGGAGATCGTGCGCAACCTCGCCGAAATGGACGGGCTGGTCGAGGAGCTGCTGCTGTCGAGCCGGCTCGATCACCCCCAGTCTCGCAACGATCGCCGCGAGCGCATCGACCTGCTCGGCCTTGCCGCCGAGGAGACGGCGCGGCACGATGCGGACCTCACCGGCGAGCCGGTCGAGATCGACGGCGACGCGGTGCTGCTGCGGCGGCTGATCCGCAACCTGCTCGACAATGCCGCCAAGCACGGCCGGCCGCCGATCGAAGTCGCCGTGGCGCGCGATGGAGCCGGCGCCACGATCGTCGTTGCCGACGCCGGCCGCAGCCTCGCGCCGGAGCAGCGCGAGCGCATCTTCGAGCCGTTCTACCGCCCAAGCAACTCGGCCGAGTCGGCCGGTGGCTGGGGCCTCGGCCTCGCCCTCGTGCGCCAGATCGCCGAGCGCCACGGCGGCGGCATCACCTGCGAAGCGACGGCCTCGGGCGGCACGCGGTTCGTGGTGCATCTTGGTGCCGGCTGAGCCGGGCCGCTGCTGCCGGTCCAAACAATCTTAACGTTTCGGCCCTAGGTTCCGAACAATCCCGCCGCTCGGTCGCCTCGGTACCCGCTTGAGAAGGTTGATCGCCTGGACCGTCAACCTGCGGATCGCGACCAAGATCGCGGCCTGCTTCGCCGCGCTCGTGGCGATCTGCCTTTTCGTGGTGGTGACGACTTATCCGAACCTCCGACGCATCGAGGCGTCCGACGCCCTGACTGTCGAGACGTTCGACATCCTCGTGGCGACCAAGACGGTGTGGGTCGACGTCCTCAAGCAGGAAAGCGACGTCCGCGGCTACCTGCTGTCGAGCGATCCCGGCTTCCTGGATCGGGCGCACGCCACAGATGCTGACCTCAAGTCCTCCCTGGAAACGATGGAGCGCCTGGTCGCCGCCAGCCCGACGCAACGCGCTCGCATCGAGAGGTTGCGCAAGCTCGTCGCCAACTGGCGGTCGCAGGTCTTCGGTGCGCTAGGTCTAGACCGGCAGGGCGCGGTCGGCACGGCGCTCGGTGGCGAAGGCGCGTTGAACCGGATCCTGCGGACGCTCAAGGACATCGACGCCGAAGACACCCGCGATCTCGCGGCGCGCGACCGGGCGCGGGCGCGGGCGCTTGCCTCCGCCTACTGGATCACGGGCATCGCGCCCCTGATCGCCTTCGCGGTCGCCGCCCTGCTGGGCATCGCCGTAAACCGGGTGTTCGCGCGGCCGATCGGCCGCCTGACAGAGGCCATGCGCCGCCTGGCCGAGGGCGAGACCTCGATCGAGATCCCCTGCACGGAGTGGAAGGAGGAGATCGGCGCGATGAGCCGCGCGCTCTCGGTGTTCCAGAAGGCGGTGATCGATGCCGCCAGGTTGCGCGAGGAACAGCAGGGCATGCGCGCCGATCGGGCCGGCCTGATGCGCGAGATGGCGGATCGTTTCGAGAACGTCGTTGGTACGATCGTGGCCGACGTGACGAGATCGGCGACCCTGGTGCAGGCCTCGTCCGAGGCGCTGCTCGGCCTGGCGGAATGGACCACCAGTGACGTCGGCTCGGTGGCCAGCGTCACCAAGCAGGCCTCCTCGACCATGCAGGACATCGCGCGCGACACCCAGCGGCTTTCGGACGCGGTGAACGGCATCAACGACCGCATGGCCCATTCAACCAGCGTCGCAAGCCAGGCCGCGCTGGAGGCCGACCGCACCACGGCCTCGATCCGGGGTCTGGCGAAGTCGGCCGAGGAGGTGGGTGCCGTCGTGTCGCTGATCAACGGCATCGCGCGTCAAACCAACCTGCTCGCGCTGAACGCGACGATCGAGGCGGCGCGCGCCGGCGACGCTGGTCGCGGCTTCAGCGTCGTCGCGACCGAGGTCAAGAGCCTCGCCGACGAAACGGCGCGCGCCACCGTCCAGATCCGCGACAGGATCGATGCCATCCAGGCGGCGGCCAGCGAGGCCGGCGGCGCCATCAACCAGATCAGCCGCACGATCGCCGAGATGTCCCACGTCACCCTGGAAACCACCGACGTCCTCGAGGCGCAGGGCTCGGCGACCCGCGAGATGATGAAGGGAACGCAGTCGACGGCAAGGCTGACGGCGAACGCCTCGTCGCAGCTCGACAAGGTCAGCGAGGGCGCGGCGACGACGCGAGAAGCGGCGACTGGGCTGCTCACCTCGGCCAAGGACCTGGCGCACCAATCCACGGTGCTCCGCGACGAGGCCACGCGCTTCGTCGCTTCCGTGCGCGCCAGCTGAAATTTACCTGCCTTTAAGTTTGCCGACGACAAGGTTCGCCATGCGCACGTCACCGCCTTTGCGAAATATCGCGGCGGCCTGCCTGGTTGGCTTGTCCATCGCCAGCCGGGCCGAGCCGGCAAACCTCGAGCAGGCGAAGGCCGCGTTCGAGATGCCTGCGCCACCTCAGGGGGTAACGGCGGAGAGCGACCCGGTGTGGCGTCTGGGCCGAAGCCTCTTCTTCGAGCCGCGACTGTCGCGGTCGGGCGCGATCTCGTGCGCGACCTGCCACCTCATCGTTCATGCCTGGAGCGACGACCACGCGCGCTCTTCCGACGATGCCGGGCACGAGCTCGCCAACAAGACGCCGACGCTGTTCGGCGTCTCGGGACTGCCGCGGCTCGGTTGGACCGGACGGTTCCGCGACACGGCCGCCGTCACGACCTTCGCGATCACCTCGCCGACCAATATGGCGCAGCCTCTCGCGTCGGCCGTCGCGCGGCTCCGCGACGAGGCCAGCTACGTCGCCGGCTTCCACGACGCCTTCGGCACCGACCCGGCTGGCGACACGATGGTCCGCGCCCTCGTCGCCTTTGTGGGTTCCATCGAGCCGATCGCTTCGCCATTCGATCGCTGGGTCGCAGGCGACGAGAACGCGATGCCGCCGGAAGCCCGGCGCGGGTTCGTCCTTTTCGTCGGCAAGGCCGGCTGCTCCGCCTGCCACGCCGGGCCGATGTTCACCGACGGGTCGTTCCACGACATCGGTTCGAGTGCCGACGATCTCGGCCGTGGTGGGCTGTTCAAGACATCGTTGAAACTCCAGCACGCCTTCAAGACGCCGAGCCTGCGCGGGGTCGCCGACAGGGCGCCGTACATGCACGACGGCAGCCGTCCATCGCTCGAAGCGGTGATCGATCTCTACGATCGCGGCGGCATCGAACGCACGAGCCGCGCCGACGAGATAAAGCCGCTGCACCTCTCGGCGGAGGAGAAGGCCGAGCTCGTCGCTTTCCTGAAGACGCTGTCGGGCGAAACGCGCTTCGTGCGGCGCTGAGCATCCGCCTCGGAGAAGGGCCGTTCAGCGGCAGGCCGGAGCGATGCCCAGGCCGATGAGGACAAGGCTCGCGATCAGCAGGACTCCGCCGGCGAATTCGGCGATCGAGCGGCTGACCGGCAGGCGATCGGCGCAACAGCTCACGGCGGTTCCACCGGCGAAACTGGCGATGCTGATGGCGGCGATCATGTCTGCTTTCCCACAAGCCGGCACGTTCGTAACGTTCGTTGTCAAGATTGCCTATAATCATAATGGCTGAGAAGCGCGGCGGCCGCTTCGAAGAAAGGTTAACCAAAGCTCACCGGGAGCCCTTCCAATTCCTTAAGAATATGTAAAAATCCGTGTTGCGATCGTTTGGTCGCAACGCGGGGGCGTCCATGAGCATTTCAGGCCGATCTGGCAAACTAGCTTTATTCATTGCTGTTTCGAGCTTCGGTCTCGGCCTGGCAGTGCCGGTCGAGGCGCACGTCAAATGGTTCTGCGCCTATTCCGTCGCGGGCCAGCCCGCCGGTCTCGCCAACGTACTGTGCGAGGATTTCGAGCTGCTGTCCGTCATCGCCATCGCCGCTCTCGTCTTCGGCGCCGTCGTCGATCGCTCCCTTATCGGGCAGGCGCTGAACAGGTCGCTCGACCGGGTTTTCGGTTTCGTCGCCGTGCAGCCCGACCTCCCGGTGCGCGCCGGCGTCGGCATGCTGCTGGTCGCTGCCTGGACCCTCGGCGGGGTCATCCTGACCCCGGAACTCACGACGACATCGACGACGATTCCATGGTTGCAGCTGGCCATCGCCGCCTGCCTGATCGACAAGCGCACGCTGCCACTCGCCTCGCTCGGCATCGTGACGCTGTTCTCGATCGCGCTGGCGAACTACGGCGCGTTCCATCTCGCCGACTATCCGGTCTTCCTCGGCGTCGCCGTCTACCTCGCCGCCGTCGGGCTCGACCGAACGGTGTTCGGTGCCCGCCCGCTCGACGTCCTGCGCTGGAGCGTCGCCGTGACCCTGATGTGGGCCTCGGTCGAGAAATGGGCCTACCCCGGCTGGACCTACCCGCTCTTCGTCAGCCATCCCGCCATGACGCTCGGCTTCTCGCCGGCCTTCTACATGCGCGCCGCGGGCGTCGTGGAATTTGCCCTCGCCTTCGCCCTGACGCTGACACCCTTCTCGCGGCGCTGCGCCGCGATCATGCTCGCGGCGATCTTCATCTCGGCGGTTCCGACCTTCGGCAAGATCGACGCGATCGGCCATGCCGGCGTGATCGGCGTCCTGTTCGCCCTTATGCTCGACGACGCCAAGGCCCAGCCCAGTCTGCGCCGCATCGCGACGCTGCCGATCGGCTTCGGCGCCGCGCTCGCCGCCTTCATCGGCGTCTACTACGTCGCTCATGCCGCGCTCTACGGAACGACGATCCTTTGAGCGCGCGTCACTTCACGCGAACGTCGAGCTTCATGTCGGGATGGATGCCGCATAGGACCTGGTAGTCGCCCTTGGTCGGAAACACGATCCTGGTGCGGCTGCCGGGCTTCTGGTCGCCCGAATCGAAGTTGAAGCCGTCGGTCTCGACGTAGGCGTGGTGCACGGTCCCACCGTCGTCGTTGCTGATCACCATCGGCTGGCCTTTGTCTATCGTGATCCGGCCCGGCTGGAACTGCTTGTTCTTCTGCGAGATCACGATCTCGCCATCGGCGCAGAGGGCCAGTCCGGCGACACCGACCAAGGCAGCCGTCAGCAAGGGGGTGAGGAGGTCGAGGCGTCCAAGGAAAAAGTGCATGGGCTTGATCCAAATGAAGTTCAGTTTTCGATCCAACGCGCAACCCTTGCGTTCAACGCGACACTTCATTCCCGGAAACTCGAGGCGGAAGCGTAGCCCCTCATCGGCATCGATGAGGCGGGTGACCGCCTGACCGCTGCGTCCTTCGGGGATCCAACGAAAAGGATAGAACGAGTTCACCTTTGTCATGTCGGGCACCGGCTGCGCCTTGAGATATTCGCTCGCGATGAAGTCCTCGTAAACGCGCGCAAGTCGCCTCGAAGACACCAGCTTATGAAATCGCTGTAGCCGACCTCGAAGGAAATCCGGCACATCTTGTTGACTGGAAGATGGAAGATCGAACCGGGTTTGGAGCCTTCGAAACCACCATTGTCTATCGCCGTCGGCAGGAACGAAGGGTTCGCGCCCAAAGGGGAGAAGCGTCGGTTGTCAGAGCCCCAGCGTTTCCAGCTGGCGGGCCGGGTTGCCCTTGAAGACGCCGAGCAGCGTGTCGCGGATCGTCGTCTTGCGCGTAACGTCGGTGATCTTCGAGCCGGTGAAATCGGTGACGTAGAACGTGTCCGAGGCGCGCTCGCCGAAGGTGGCGACGTGCGCCGAGCCGATGTTGAGGTCGAGCTGCGACAGCACGGCGGTGATGTTGAACAGGAGGCCGCGGCGGTCGAGCCCGGCGATCTCGATGACCGAGAAGCGTTTCGACAGCGAGTTGTCGATCTTCACCTCGGGCTCGACGTCGAACACACCGGCCGGCTGCGGTTCGTTGCGCTGCCGCGCGGCGACGATCTCGCCGAGCCGGATCTCGCCGGTCAGCGCGCGCTCGATCGCGGTGGCGATGCGCCCGGCGCGACGCAGCTCGTCCTCGTCCTGGTCGAGTGCGCGGGTGACGTGGATCATGTCGAGCGCCAGCCCGTCCGTCGTGGTGAAGACCTGCGCGTCGACGATGTCGGCGCCGGCCGCCGCGCAGGCTCCGGCGATGATCGACAGCAGACGGGGGTGGTCGGGCGAGATCACCGTCAGCTCGGTGATGCCGCGACCGGCGGCCGTCGCGGTGTCGACGATGGGACCCGGCGCCTCGACCTCCGACATGTTGAGAATGTCGGCGTGGCGCACCTTGTGGGCGAGGTCGACCTTGAGCCAATACGGCGCCCGGTGGCGGCCGGCGTAGGCATCGAAATCGTGGTCGGTCCATTTCGGCAGCGCCGCGCGCAGCTCCTCGCGCGCAGCCGCGACCCGCCGCTCGCCGGCCACGGCGGAATGCTCGCCGGAGATGACGTGCTCGGTCTCCCAATAGAGCGTGCGTAGAAGTTCGCCTTTCCAGCTGTTCCACACGCCGGGGCCGACGGCACGGATGTCGCAGATCGTCAGCACGAACAACATGTTCAGCCGGTCGAGCGTGCCGGCGAGGGCGGCAAAGGTCTCGATGGTGCGGCGGTCCGACAAGTCGCGCCGCTGCGCCGTATCCGACATGACGAGATGCTGCTCGATCAGCCAGGCGACATCGGCGATCTGGCGCTCGTCGAGGCCCAGTCGCGGGCACAGCTTCTTCGCCACGGCGACACCGGCCAGCGAATGGTCCTCCATGCGGCCCTTGGCGATGTCGTGGAGGAACAGGGCGACGTAGAGCACGGTGCGATCGGTGATCGCCGGCAGAACCTCCTGCGCCAGCGGGTGCTCGATCGCGCTGCGCCCGCTCTCGATGTCGGCGAGGATGCCGACGGAGCGGATGAGGTGCTCGTCCACCGTGTACGAGTGGTACATGTTGAACTGCATCAGCGCGACGACGCGGCCGAACTCGGGGATGAAGCGGCCGAGCACGCCGGCCTGGTTCATCAGCCGCAGCACCACGGCCGGCGAATTGTTGGACGTCAGGATCGCAAGGAAGAGCCGGTTGGCTTCGGGATCGACGCGCATGGCGGCGTCGATGCGGGTGAGGCTCAGCGACACGAGGCGCATCGCGTCGGGGTGGATGGCGAGGCCGCTCTCGTCCGCCGTTGCGAACAGGCGGACGAGGTTGACCGGATCGCGGGCGAAGATCGCCGGGTCTGCGACGGTGATGCGCGCGTTCTCGACCACGAAATCCTTGGAGGCGAGCACCTCCTTGCGCCGCCACATGCGGCCGAAGAACCGGTCGAGCATCGGCGAGGGCTTGGCCTGGCGCTCCTCGAGCGCGGCGCAGACGATGGCCGTGAGGTCGCCGACCTCCTTGGCGATCAGGAAGTAGTGCTTCATGAAACGCTCGACGCCGTGGAGCCCGGCGCGGGCGCTGTAGCCGAGCTTGTCGGCGAGGATGCGCTGCTGATCGAAGGAGAGCCGCTCCTCGGTGCGGCCGGTCTCGAAATGCAGGTGGCAGCGCACCCGCCACAGGAACTCCTCGCAGCGCAGGAACAGCCGATATTCCTTGCGCGAGAACAGGCCGGCGGCGACGAGCTCGGAAGCGTCGCGCACGCGGTAGACGTATTTCGCGATCCAGAACAGCGTGTTGAGATCGCGCAACCCGCCCTTGGAGTCCTTGACGTTGGGCTCGACGAGATAGCGGCTGCGGCCGGCCTTGCGCATGCGGGCGTCGCGCTCGGCGAGCTTGGCGGCGACGAACTCCGCCGGCGTGTCGCGCACCACCTCCTGGTCGAAGCGATCGCGCAGGTCTCCGAAAAGGGCGAGGTCGCCCAGGATGAAGCGCGCCTCCAGCAGGGCGGTGCGCACCGTCATGTCCTCGCGGGCGTAGCGCAGGCACTCCTCGACCGAGCGGGTCGAGTGCCCAACCTTCTGGCGCAGGTCCCACAAGGTGTAGAGCATGGCCTCGACGGCCTTGAGCGCCCAGGCATCGTCCGTCGACGGAAGCAGGAACAGCAGGTCGATGTCGGAGCCCGGCGCCAGCGTGCCGCGGCCGTAGCCGCCCACCGCCGCCACCACCAGGCAGTTGCGCACGCTCTCGCTCGCCGGGTGCACTTGGGTGGCGACATGGGTGAACAGCGTGCGAATCACCTCGTCCTCGATGGCCGAGAGGTGCGTCGCGCAGCGCAGGCCGTCTCCCTCCTCCTCGAGGTCGCGGCGTACCGCGTCACGCGCCGCGGCGAGCGCGTCGCGGAACAGGGTGACCACCTGGAAGTGGGCGACGCCGGCTACTCCGGCGCCGGTGTGCAGCGCCCTCAGCGTCTCGAGCAGCGCGGGGCCGTCGAAATAGTCGACGACATCGAAGGTGTGGCGCGGGGCGCGACGACGGCGGTGAGAGGCGACGCGTTCCAGGACGAGGGTCATCGGGTCGTCCGCATTACTCGGCCGATCCGGCGGCGGCCCGGCGGGCAGCGAGTCTGGTCTCGATCGCGTCCCAGACCGGGACGGCGAGGTCGGGACCGCCGGTCCGGGTGATGGCGCGGATGCCGGTCGGAGAGGTGACGTTGATCTCGGTGAGATAGCCGTCGATGACGTCGATTCCCACCAGCAGCAGCCCGCGTCGCTTCAGTTCCGGCGCGATCCGCGCGCAGATCTCCAGCTCGCGGTCGGTGAACTGCGTCGCCGCCGCGGCGCCGCCCCGCACCATGTTGGAGCGAATGTCGTTTTCCGCCGGCACGCGGTTCACCGCGCCGAGCGGCTTGCCGTCGACCAGGATGATGCGCTTGTCGCCCTTGACGATGTTGGCGATGAAGCCCTGCACCACCCATTGCTCGCGCAGAAGCGTTGAGAAAAGGTCGAAGAGGGAGCCGAAATTGCCGTCCTTCTCCTCGACCTTGAAGACCGAGGCGCCGCCGTGGCCGTGCAGCGGCTTCATCACCACCGGGCCGTGCTCGCGGCGAAAGGCCACGATCTCGGCCTTGTCCCGCGTGATCAGCGTCGGCGGCATGAGATCGGGATAGTCCATGACAAAGAGTTTTTCGGGCGCGTTGCGCACGCTGACGGGGTCGTTGACCACCAGCGTCGTTGACGGCAGCCGCTCGAGGATGTGCGTGGACGTGATGTATGCGAGGTCGAAGGGCGGGTCCTGGCGCAGCAGCACGACGTCGGTGCCGGCGAGGTCGAGGCTCTCTTCGGCTCCGAGGGTGAAGTGGTCGCCGGCGACGTCGCGCACCTGCAGGGGAGCGGCGCGCGCGACCGCCTTGCCGTCGCGCAGGCTGAGCTGCTCGGGGCGGTAGTAGGTCAGCACGTGACCCCTCCGCGCGGCCTCAAGCATCAGGGCGAAGGTCGTATCTCCTGCGATCGAGATGCGCTCGATCGGGTCCATCTGCACGGCGACGTTCAGCGGCATGCGGCTTCCCAGCTGATCCTTTAAGAAACCGCGAAGCATTTACCGGCTGTGAACGCAATGCCCCTAGGTTACCCCAAGGTGAACCGCGGGACTCGAGAGCGCGATGGGAATCGTTTCGGTCGGACGCAGC
>CAXTQM010000039.1:0-11500 GCA_964246205.1 uncultured Beijerinckiaceae bacterium
TGGTCGAGTAGGCCATCGGAACGGCGCGGAACCTGTCCGCCCCGACCGCTGTTCCCGGAGCGCACCTGGAACACAAGATTCTCCTCGGAGGATCGGAGGTCGCCGCAAGGCGCGCTGGAGACATCATGGGTCAACTCGTTGGCGTTGGGCAGCAGCTCGTCAGGACCGCGATGGCCGCTCCCTTCCTGGAGCGCGGCGACGAGCACGACCTCGCCGTTCGCTGGAAGGACAACAAAGACGAAGAGGCGCTACACGCCTTGGCCGAAGCGCACATGCGTCTTGTCATTTCGATCGCCGTGAAATTTCGCCACTACGGGCTACCGGTCGCCGATCTCATCCAGGAAGGCCACGTCGGCCTGCTCGAGGCCGCTGCTCGCTTCGATCCTGACCGCGAAGTTCGGTTCTCAACCTACGCAACCTGGTGGATCAGGGCTTCGATCCAGGATTACATCCTGCGCAACTGGTCGATCGTTCGCGGCGGCACCTCGTCCGCCCAAAAGGCCCTTTTCTTTAACCTGCGTCGTCTGCGTGCAAAGCTCAGCGTTGGTGGTGAGCCACGCGGCAACTTCGTGCTGATGGGCGAGATTGCCAAAGCTCTTGGCGTCAATCGAGCCGATGTCGAGATGATGGACACTCGCCTTTCCGGGCCGGACGTTTCTTTGAACGCTCCCATCGCGGATGCCGATAATTCAGCCTCTGAGCGTATAGAGTTTCTGGTCGATAAACAGCCATTGCAGGACGAAACCGTTGGTGGCGCCATCGACGCGGATCGTCGGGTAAGCTGGCTTAAGGATGCGCTGACACATCTTTCAGAGCGAGAGTACAACATTCTTCGGGAACGTCGTCTCTGCGAGGAGGGGATGACGCTCGAGGAGTTGGGCGTGCAACTCGGCATTTCGAAAGAGCGAGTACGGCAGATTGAAAGTCGAGCTATCGAGAAGCTGAGAACGGCTCTCACAACGAAGCATGCCCAGGTCGAGTTCGCCGGCTGAGCCTTGGTTAGCGAAGTACAGATATTACGCTTTCTTTCAGTGGTACGTCGGGCGGCTTAGTTGCGCGGTGCTTGTTTCTGCGAACAACTCGGCTAGCTTCTCTGTCATCGCACCGCCGAGTTCTTCGGCGTCTACGATGGTCACAGCGCGGCGATAATATCGCGTGACGTCATGACCGATGCCGATGGCAATCAGTTCAATGGGAGAGCGCGTCTCGATGTCCTCGATGACGTGGCGCAGGTGTCGCTCAAGATAGTTGCCCGGATTGACCGACAGCGTAGAATCATCGACTGGCGCCCCATCCGAGATCATCATGAGGATGCGACGCTGCTCTGGGCGGCCGAGCAGGCGCTTGTGGGCCCAGTCCAACGCCTCACCGTCGATGTTCTCCTTTAGCAGACCTTCTCGCATCATCAAGCCAAGGTTCTTGCGGGCTCGTCGCCATGGCGCGTCGGCCGCCTTATAGATGATGTGGCGTAGGTCGTTGAGGCGGCCGGGCGCAGCGGGCTTGCCAGCCTGCAGCCATGCCTCGCGCGCCGCACCGCCCTTCCAGGCTTTAGTGGTGAAGCCGAGGATCTCGACCTTGACGCCGCAACGCTCCAGCGTGCGCGCGAGGATGTCGGCGCAGGTTGCAGCCACGGTGATCGGGCGCCCGCGCATCGAACCGGAATTGTCGAGCAACAGCGTGACCACCGTGTCGCGGAAGTCGGTATCCTTCTCACGCTTGAAGGAGAGCGGCTGGTTGGGATCGATGATGATACGCGGTAGGCGGACGGGATCGAGCAGCCCTTCCTCCAGGTCGAACTCCCAAGAGCGGTTCTGCTGCGCCATGAGGCGGCGTTGCAGCCGGTTGGCGAGGCGAGCGACGATCGATGAGAGGTTTTGCAACTGTTTGTCGAGAAATGAACGTAGCCGCTCCAATTCCTCTGGGTCGCAGAGATCCTCGGCAGCAATCGTCTCGTCGCTGGTGCGCGAGAAGGCCTTGTAGTCCGGCCCGCGGTACTCCTGCGGCCGCCCCATCGGCGCGCGGCGCGCGTCGCTGGCCTGCTCGGCATCGGAATATTCGGCCTCTTCGTCGCTCTCGCCGCTGGGCGCCTCGGCGACGTCCATCGCCGTGTCCTCCATCTCCTCCGTCGAGGCCTCGGCCTTGTCCCCCTGCATGCCGTCGTCGGAGCGCTCGGCATCGCCCTGGCGCTCCTCGTCCTGCTCGGCATCGGCCTTGGCTTCGTCGTGGCTATCCTCCTCCTCGCTGTCGCTGTCGGTGCCCGACTCGTCACCCATCTCGAGCGCGGCGAGGAGCTTGTGCACGGATTGCGCGAAGCGCTTCTGGTCCTCGATGGACGCGCCGAGCCGGTCGAGGTCGCGCCCGATACGGTCCTCGATCCACGTGCGCCAGAGTTCGACGCAACGCTCGCCGCTCTTCGGGGGACGAAGTCCGGTCAGCCGCTCGCGCACGATCAGCGCCAGCGCCTCTTCGAGCGGCACATCGGCGCGCTGCGTCACCTCCGGCAAGCGGGCGCGGATCAGGCGGTCGTCGAGCATGGCGGCGAGGTTCGAGGCGACGCCAATCATGCGGCGGGCGCCGATCGCCTCGACGCGGGCCTGCTCGACGGCGTCGAAGCAGGCGCGCCCGGCCGCGGACTGCGGAGCGAGGCGCCGATGAACCTCGGTGTCGTGGCAGGAGAGGCGCAGCGCCATCGCGTCAGCATGGCCCCGGACGATCGCCGCGTCTTTTGGCTCAAGCCGACGCGAGGGCTCAGGCAGCCGCGCCGTAGCACCCTCGGCGGAGCGCAAAAGACTTGGCCGCTCCGGCGCGTAGGTCACCTCGAGCTCGGCGTTGCCCGCCATCGCGCGCATGCAGCCGGCGACGGCCCGCTTGAACGGCTCCTGAGGCGCGTCGGTCTTCTGCGCAGGCTTGTGGTTGGAGCTCAAATCACGTCTCGCCGATCGTATATTCCGCTTCCATGATCTCGGCTTTATCGTAAGGACAGTCTTGCGGGAGATTGCGCATCGGAAAGTTCGTCTCGCGAGCCGCACGAAGACGCGCAAGCACATAGCCTCGCAGCAAAACCTCGTCCCATTTGGCGGCCAAACTGGCGCTATCCATAAGGGCTTCCTGTACCCGCCTGCGATGCTCGAAAATTGAAAGCTCCCAAGATCGGGTACGGCGTTCGGCCTGGTAATTCCATTTAAGCATGTGAACGAGGATTGCCTCGAGATTGCTGCGGAAGGCGCGAAGCTCGCTCTTCCCCACGTCTTCGATCTCCTCGGCGACGTTGACGATATCGACCTCGGAGAAACGGCCGGCGCGGATAAGCGCGGCCTGCTCGAGCGCCCATCGGTAGTAATCGTCGACGCCTAGCTTTTCCCGCACGGGGTCAATGAGAAGCGTCTCATCCATGTCAGCTCATCACGACATTGACGGCGCTCTCGGGCAGCTCCTGCCCGAAGCAGCGTTGGTAGAACTCGGCCACGAGAGTGCGCTCGAGCTCGTCGCATTTGTTGAGGAAGGTGAGGCGGAAGGCGAAGCCGATGTCGCCGAAGATCTCGGCGTTCTCGGCCCAGGTGATCACTGTGCGCGGGCTCATCACGGTGGAAAGGTCGCCGGTCATAAAGGCATTGCGGGTCAGGTCGGCCACGCGCACCATCTTCGAAACGGCGTCGCGCCCGCCTTTCATCGCTGCCTTCGCGTCGGACCCCTTGCCGTCGCCCGACTTGCCGCTGCCGGCGGCAGCGAACTTCGGGACCTTAGCCATCACGATATCGACCTCGCGGTCGTGCGGCAGGTAATTCAGCGTGGCGACGATCGACCAGCGGTCCATCTGGCCCTGGTTGATCTGCTGCGTGCCGTGGTAAAGCCCCGACGTGTCGCCGAGCCCGATGGTGTTAGTGGTGGCGAACAGTCGGAACGAGGGATGCGGCCGGATGACGCGACTCTGGTCGAGCAACGTCAGACGACCGGCGACCTCGAGCACGCGCTGAATCACGAACATGACGTCGGGGCGGCCGGCATCGTACTCGTCGAAGCACAAGGCGACGTTGTTCTGCAGCGCCCACGGCAGGATGCCGTCCTTGAACTCGGTGACCTGCTTGCCGTCCTTCAAGACAATCGCGTCCTTGCCGACGAGGTCGACGCGCGAGACGTGGCTGTCGAGATTGATGCGCACGCAAGGCCAATTCAGCCGCGCCGCGACCTGCTCGATGTGCGTCGACTTGCCGGTGCCGTGATAGCCGGTGACCATCACGCGTCGGTTCTTGGCAAAACCGGCGAGAATGGCCAAGGTGGTGTCGCGATCGAACAGGTAGTCCGGATCGAGTTCGGGCACATGCTGATCGCCCGTGGAGAAGGCCGGAGCCTCCATGTCGGAGTCGATCCCGAACAGCTGGCGTACCGACACATTCATGTCGGGAATGCCGCCCGGCGAACCCACGTCGGTGATCACGCTCTGCATTGACTCCACCTCGCTTTGCCGCCTTGGGCGGCGACCGGACTGCTTTTATGCGAGCCGCACGGTCTTCAGATAATTGTAGGCCCGGATGATCTCCCGCAGGCGATCCTCGTTCGAGCGGTCCCCGCCGTTGGCGTCGGGGTGAAGCTGCTTCACCAAGTCTTTGTAGCGCGCCTTGACCGTAGGCGCGCCGGCGGTGTCGTCGAGGCCGAGCGTGTCAAGCGCCTTCATGGCCGCCACGCCGACCCTTGGCTTCAACGGCTCGCGCTTGCGTGCCGCTTTGGCGTCGACGCCTGCACGGAACATGCCCAACGGGTCTGCTGTTCCCTGCGTCTCTCCGTCCTCTCGAAACCCCTTTGCGGCGCGGTTTGAGCCCATGGTCCACGTCGGGCGGTGGCCCGTCAGCGCGTCGCGCTGGTAGTTGGCAACGTCATCGGCGGTCATGCCGTTGAAATAATTGTACGAAGCGTTGTATTCGCGGACGTGGTCGAGACAGAAGCAGAAGAACTGGCCCTCCCTGTCGCGGCCCTGCGGCGCCCGGAATTCGCCTTCACGCGTGCAGCCGGGGAAGTCGCATCGCGCTTTTTCTGGAGCCGGCGCGGGCTTGCCGGCATCAGGCTTGACGCGGATCGAGTCGAACAGGCGGGAATTCAGGTTCATGGCTTGGCCATTATGGGCGGGTTTCCCGGGGCATCAAGCGGCGCGGCGAGCGTGACGCAAGCCTCAGCCAAGCTCTAGGAAAGGTTGACATCATGCAAGACGCACATCCGGTCGCAGGTCGTATCAAGGCGACGCTGCAGGCGGCGCTCGCACCGAGTTCGCTCGACGTCATCGACGAGTCGCACAAGCACGCCAAACATGCTCACATGATGAACCGCGAGGGAACCGCCGGCGCGGCGGGCGAGACCCATTTCCGATTGAAGGTGGTCTCCGAAAGCTTCCGCGGCAAGAGCCTGCTCGAACGCCACCGCACGATCAACGGTCTCGTCGCCGGCGAGATGGGACCCAACAAGGTCCACGCCATCGCCATCGACGCCAAGGCGCCCGGCGAGTGATGCAGTCATCAATCTGCCTCACGGCGTCGGCACGATCGTCGCTAGCCGAGACTCGACTTTGTCTCCAAGCGTTTTAGACGAGCCTTCCGCGGCAGCGCCGGCTCGGTTTGGCTGCGCGCCGGGCGTGGGTTCGACCAACCAGGACTGTTTGATGCGTTGTCGACCTTCCTGCAGCCGCACGCTTCGGTCCTTCCTCGCCCTGCTGGCAGGGGTCGCCGCATCGGCGCCGGCGGCAGCGACACCTGCCTTGACCATGGACCTCGCCAGCGGCGAGGTACTGTACCAGCAGGAGGCGACGCGGCCCTGGTTCCCCGCCTCGACCACCAAGCTGATGACCGTCTACGTCGCGCTCTCCGCCGTCCGCGACGGCAAGATCGCGATGAACACGCCGCTCGTCTACTCGGCCTACGCCCGCACCATGCCGCCATCGAAGATGGGGTTTCGCCCCGGCACCCAGGTCACTCTCGAGAACGCGCTGAAGATGCTCATGGTGAAATCGGCGAACGACATCGCCGTCACCGTGGCCGAGGGCGTCTCGGGCTCGGTCGAAGCGTTCGCCGAGGACATGAACGGCGCCGCCGCCGGTCTCGGCCTGCATGAGTCGCATTTCGTCAATCCCAACGGCTTGCCGAATTCCGATCACATCTCCTCCGCGCGCGACATGGCGCTGATCGCCCGCGCGCTCTACACGCAGTTCCCACAACAGGCGCCGCTGTTCGACATCGGCGTGCTGCAGCTCGGGCCGGAGCGCATCGCCAACCACAACAACCTGCTCGGCCGCTACCCCGGTGCCGACGGCATGAAGACCGGCTTCACGTGTGCTGCCGGCTTCAACGTTGTGGCGAGCGCCTTCCGCGATGGCCGCCGCATCGTCACCGTTGTGTTCGGCGCACCCTCGGTCGCCACCCGGACCGAGAAAGCGGCGGCCTTGTTCGACCGCGCCTTTGCCAACGTCGACCGGCCGACGGCCTCGATCCTCTCTATGCCCGACACCGGCGGCAGCGCCCCGGACATGCACAACGAGGTCTGCCGCAACCGCGGCCCGCTGACCGCGCAATACAACGCCGAGGTCGACCAGCTCGACGCCGCGCTGCTGCCGCCTTCCGGCGGCATCGGCCTGCCATCTTTGAACCTCGAACATAACGCGCTGTTCGGCTCGGCCACCATACCCGCGGGCGCCCCGATTGCGACGCGCATCAACCAAATTCGCCCGGAGCCCACGCAGCCGGTCGAGGCCTACATCGGTGCCGAACCCGGCTACAATGGCCCGGTAGCCCAGACGCGTCCGCCACACAGCCCGATCGGAACCGAGACGCCGCCCTCGACCGCCGCCGCCTACGCCCCGGCTCAGGAAACTGAGGTCCAGGGCGTCGGCATCGCGCCGCTGTCGGTCGATCCGCGCGCGCTGCCGATGCGCGGCCGGCGCATCAAGGCGGCGACAAGGGGACGCCACGGCCGCGCCGGGGCGCTCACCGCTGCCGCCGAGGCGCCTAAGACCAAGGTGCTCGCCGGCGAGGGTGACGACCAGCCGGAGCCCAAACCCGAGACAAAGGCGCGTGCCAAGGGCAAAGCAACCAAGGCTGCCGCTGTCAGGAAGCCTGCCGCGAAGGCTACGGCGGCGAAGCCGGTCGCCAAGGCGCCGGCACATGCCGGCCCCACCAAGCCCACCAAGGCTGCGGCCAAGCCCGGCGCCAAGACGCCTGCGGCCAAGAAGACCAAATCCGCCGCGACGGAATGAGTGATCGCAATTACCAGAAGTCGCGTCGCCGTGGCTGAGGCACGCCGTCCGCCGCCGCCGTTCGACCTGCATGTGCTGACCGGCTTCCTCGGTGCCGGCAAGACCACGCTGCTGAATCATCTTCTGCGCGACCCCGCGCTCGCCGACACGCTGGTGCTCATCAACGAGTTCGGCGAGATCGGCCTCGACCACCTGCTCGTCGAGCGGGTCGAGGGCGACATGCTGCTGCTCTCCTCGGGCTGCCTGTGCTGCACCGTGCGCGGCGACCTCGTCGCCAGCCTCGAAGACGCGCTGCGCGCCCGCGACAACGGCCGCGGCACTCCCTTCAGCCGCGTCGTCATCGAGACGACGGGGCTGGCCGATCCCGCGCCCGTGCTGCACACGGTGATGAGCCACCCCTACCTGCGGCTGCGCTTCCGGCTGCGCTCGGTGGTGACACTGGTCGATGCCCTGCTCGGTGACGCCACGCTCGACGCGCAGCCCGAGGCGGTGAAGCAGGCGGCGATGGCCGACCGCCTCGTTCTGACCAAGACGGACCTCGCCGGCCCGGCCGGCGTGACGGCTTTGACAGCCAGGCTGCGCGCGCTGAACCCCGGTGCGCCGCTGCTCGACGCGGCGGCTGGCGAGGCCACCGTCGAGCACCTGCTCGGGGGCGCCTCCTACGATCCCGCGGCGCGCGGCGCCGACGCCGCAGACTGGCTCGCCGCGGAGGCCGTCGAGACGCACGCGCACGACCACCATCACCAGGACGTCAACCGTCACGATGCCAGCATCCGCGCCTTCGCCCTGCGATGGCCGCGCCCGGTTTCGCCCTACGCGGTCGGCCTGTTCACCGAGCTGCTCGGTTCGGCCCACGGCACCGGCGTGCTGCGCATGAAGGGCCTCGTCGCCACGTCCGACGATCCGGGCCGTCCCGTGGTGCTCCACGGCGTGCAGCACGTGATGCACCCGCCGGCCCGCCTAGACGCATGGCCGGACGACGACCACGACACCCGTCTCGTGTTCATCCTGAAAGATCTCCGGCCGGAGCTGGTCGAGGGTCTGTGGCGCGCCGCTGTCGGCGAGCCGGCCGTGGACCGTGCCGATTTCGCCGCCAACCCGTTGGCGCCCGCGCGCGGCGGGCTGCTTGCAGGGTAACTGGGCTTACGCGCGCTGTGCTCAAAGCGCCATGCCGGGGACGGCGGCGAAGCGATCGAACTCGAGGCTCGTTCTCGCGAGTGCGGCGGCTGGGCTCGGCGGCTTCAACTCGTCGTCTACATGTTCTACCGGCCCGCTCTCGATCTCGACGCTCGCAGCGCACAACCGAAGCGACAGATCAACGTCGACACCCTAGGCATGCGTTCGCTCGGTTGCGTGGTGCGACGCAAGCCGACACTGTCGCTTCAAGCCCATTGCTAGGCTGTGCCGCCGCGCCATATCAGCCGCGCGAACATCGGCTTATAGGAGAGGTGGGCATGGATACGGATCGGATCGGCGGCGCGGCCAAGGAGACATTGGGCAAGGCCCAAGCCGGTATCGGCGAGGCTCTCGGCGACAACGAAACAGAGCTGAAGGGTCACGCGAAGGAAGCCTCGGGCACCGCGCAGAATCTGTACGGCCAAGCCAAGGACAAGCTGAGCGACGCCGCCGACAGTGCCCAGGACATGTACAGCCAGGCCAAGGACAAATATGGCGATTCGTTGGGGGATACCTTCGCGGACGCCACCGGCTCGGCCGAGCGTGCGCTGCACTCGCTCGAGAAGGAGGTGAAGGAGCGTCCGCTCATCGCGCTTCTCGTCGCCGCGCTCGTCGGCTACATCCTGGCCCAACTCACCGCTCGCTGAGATCGACGGCTCACATTCGCGAGCGGCTATCGAAGGCGTCAAAGAGGGTTGGCCAAGTCGCCTTTACCCGCATGATGCGCGCCTAAGCGGGAGATCGCGATGCGGCGGCGTGGGACAAGTTATTCGGCGGCACTTGCAGCGGTTCTGACGTTGTCGCTGCCAAGCTCGGCTCAGGAGTCGCCGCCGATCATCGGCCGGGGTGCCCGGGCTCTTTCGGTCATCGCCCAGCATGGCATGGTTGTCGCTCAAGAAGCCAAGGCGGCCCGCATTGGGATCGAGGTCCTGAAGCGCGGTGGCAACGCCATGGATGCCAGCGTGGCCACGGCACTAGCCCTGGCCGTGACCCTGCCTCGCGCCGGTAACCTCGGCGGCGGCGGCTTCATGCTGGTGCATCTCGCCAAGGAGCACCGCGACGTCGCGATTGACTACCGCGAGGTTGCTCCTGCAGCGACCAACTGCTGCGTCTTCCTCGACGCTGTTGGCAGCGCCGACCCCCACCTGTCGCGTGACACCGGCCTCGCCGTCGGGGTACCGGGCACGCCCGCCGGCCTTGCCCTGGCGTTGAAGCGTTATGGCAGCGGGCACTTCACTCTGGCCGATCTTGCGGCTCCTGCGGTGGCGCTGGCCCGCGAAGGCATCGTCGTCGACGAGGACCTCGCCGATTCACTACCTCTTGCGCCGCGCTTGAAGCACTGGGCCTCTTCGGTCGCCATCTTCCTGCATCGCGACGGCTCGCCGCTGGCGCGCGGCGAGCGGCTGGTGCAGCGCGACCTCGCCGCGACGCTGGAGACCTACGGTCGCGACGGGCTGCAGGGCTTCTACGAAGGTCAGGTGGCGGAACGGATCGTCGCTGCGGTTCGCGCCGCCGGCGGCACGATGACGCTCGCCGACATGAAGGACTATCGCCCCGAGGAGCGCGCGCCGGTCGTCGGCACCTATCGCGGCCATACCATCGTCTCGATGCCGCCGCCCTCCTCCGGCGGCGTCCATGTCGTCGAGTTGCTCAACATCCTGGAAGGCTTTCCGCTGGCCGCCCAGGGTTCGGATTCCGCCGCCACCATCCACGATCTCGCCGAGGCGATGAAGCTCGCCTACGCCGATCGTGCTGAATACCTCGGCGACCCTGCCGACGTGAATGTGCCGGTGAAAGGCCTCACCTCCAAGCGCTACGCCGCCGCCCTGCGCGCGCAGATCCTCCCGGAGCGCGCGCGGCCGGCCTCCGAGATCAAGGCGCTCGACCCGCAGCCCTACGAGAGCGACCAGACCACGCATTTCTCCGTGGTCGACGCCGAGGGCAACGCCGTCTCCAACACCTTCACGCTGAACTTCTCCTACGGCGTCGGCATGGTGGCCGATGGCACCGGCGTGCTGATGAACAACGAGCTCGACGATTTCGCCGCCAAGCCCGGCGCGCCCAACGCCTACGGCCTGACCGGCGGCAAAGCCAACCAGCCCGGCCCGCGCAAGCGCCCGCTGTCGTCTATGGCGCCGACCATGATGTTCAAGGACAGCAGGCTGGAGCTGGTGACCGGCTCGCCCGGGGGCTCGCGCATCATCACCATCGTGCTCGGCATCATTCTCGACATGGTCGACTTCGACATGAACATCGCCGAGGCGACCGCCGCCGTCCGCATCCATCATCAATTGCTGCCCGATACGCTCTTCGTCGAGCGCGGCCTCAACGCCGACACGCAGCGCCTGCTGCGGGCACAAGGCTACAGCGTCGACGTCCACGATGCCTGGGGTTCGGCCGAGAGCATCGCGGTGGGCGATGGCTTGCTGGCCGGGGCGTCCGACACGCGCCAGCGCGGCACCCTCGCGGTGGGCTACTAGGTGCGACGTCTTGGGGCTCTCTCTTAGGAGAGGCTTATGGCTCGATGCTTGATGGCCGGGGGTGGGGCTGCTAGCAATTTGGCAAGGCGCCTCCGAGGCATGCGGAACCATCCGGTTTCTCGAGTTCGGCGCGATGCCGCCGCGCGCGGCCGAGAGGAAACCCTGGGCATGGTCCTGACGCCGGTCGCGCGATTGCTGCGCCTCGTCGTTCTACCCCTGCTGACGCTGCCCATCTTGACGGTCGACGTGCTCGCGCAGGCCGGGGACGCGCCCAAGCCGGCGTCGGAGACGCCGACGCTGCCGGGCGACACAAAGCCGACGGAGCAGGTCCGGATCGGCTATGTCGGCATCCGTCGTGCCGAGCCGCCTGTCTACGACTACGAGAGCGAGCCGGCCGATGCCGGGCTCGCCGGCGCGAAGATCGCGATGCGCGATATGAAGACCACCGGGCGCCTGACCGGCCAGGATTTCGAGCTCGACCCGCACATCCTCGGCCGCGGCGAGTCTGCGGTCGACGCCGCCAAGGCGCTGGTCGCCAAGGGCGACGACCTCGTTATCGCCGACCTGCCGGCCAAGGACCTGCTCGCCGTCGCCGACGCGCTGAAGGGCA
>CAXTQM010000040.1:0-5489 GCA_964246205.1 uncultured Beijerinckiaceae bacterium
GTGCCGCTGAAGATGTGATCGCCGAACAAGCCCGAAAGGCCGGTGAGCTCCAGTGTCAGACGGATGCGGGGCGGGTCGGAGGACGAGGCGACGCAGCGTGGGCCGTCGAGCCGCGCCAGGGCGGCGGCGATACCCGGCACCGGCGTCAGCTCGCGGCGCAGCCGGGCGAGCATGCGCTCCTTGATGAGAGGTCCCTGGCCGGGCAGGCTGCGCCCGACCCGGGCCTCGATGCCGCGCAGGATGTCGTCGGCGTGCCGGCCCATGAAGGCGTCGCGGCACGCGTCCACGCTCGTCGGCGTGCCGAACTCGCCCAGCATGTCGGACAGCACCTGAAGCGCGATCAGCTCGGAGTCGACGAGCACGCCGTCGCAGTCGAAGATCGTCAGCATGGCGTCTTTCATGACGCCTATTCCGCCTCCGGCACCTCGTCGGCCTCCGGCCCGCTCTCGGGCACGTCCTCCTCGGCCGGAATGCGCTCGACGGAGACGACTTCCTCGCCCGCCCCAGTGCGGAACACGGTGACGCCTTGGCTGCCGCGGCCAACCACCCGGATGCGGTCGACCGGCACGCGGATCAGTTGGCCGCCGTTGGTCACCAGCATCAGGCCGTCGCCGTCCTCCACCGGGAAGGAGGCCACGAGCTTGCCGTTGCGGGCGTTGACCGCCATCGCGACGATGCCTTTGCCGCCACGGTTGGTGAGCCTGTACTCGTAGGAAGAGGTGCGTTTGCCGAAGCCACGTGCCGAAACCGTGAGGATCTTCTGCTCGGCGGCCGACATCTCTTCGTAGCGCCCGCGGAACGAAGCGGTCGGCTCTAGATCGGGCGTGTCCTCGGCGGAGGTCTCGATCTCCTCTTCCAGCGTCTCGACCGCCTCTTCGGCACCCTGGTCGGGATCGATGTTGCGGCGCCACTTCAGGAAAGCCAGCCGTTCCTCCGGCTTGGCATCCATGTGCCGCAGGATCGACAGCGCGATCACCGTGTCGCCGGCACCCAGCGTGATGCCGCGGACGCCAACGGAATCGCGGCCCTTGAACACGCGCACGTCGGTCACCGCGAAGCGGATGCACTGGCCGTTCTGCGTGGTCAGCAGCGTGTCGTCGCTTTCGCGGCAGATTTGCACGTCGACGATGGCGTCGCCCTCGTCGAGCTTCATCGCGATCTTGCCGGCGCGGTTGATCTGGGTGAAGTCGCTGAGCTTGTTGCGCCGCACCGTGCCGCGGGTCGTGGCGAACATCACGTCGAGATCGCCCCAGGTCGACTCGTCCTCCGGCAGCGGCATCACCGTGGTGATGCGCTCGCCGGCCTCGATCGGCAGCATGTTGACCAGCGCTTTGCCGCGCGCCTGCGGGGCCGCCAGCGGCAGCCGCCAAACCTTTTCCTTGTAGACCTGGCCGCGCGAGGAGAAGAACAGGATCGGCGTGTGGGTGTTGGCGACGAACAGGCGGGAGACGAAATCCTCGTCGCGCGTCTGCATGCCGGAGCGGCCTTTGCCGCCGCGCGCTTGGCTCCGGTAGGTCGAGAGCGGCACGCGCTTGACGTAGCCGCCGTGCGAGACCGTCACCACCATGTCCTCGCGGGCGATGAGGTCCTCGTCGTCGACGCCGTCGACCGCGTCAAGAATCTCGGTGCGCCGCGGGGTACCATGAGCGGTCTTCACCGCGATCATCTCGTCCTTGACGATGCCGAACAGGCGCACGCGCGATTTCAGGATGTCGAGGTAGTCGGCGATCTCGGCGGCGAGCTTCTCAAGCGCTTCGGCGATCTCCTCGCGGCCGAGCGCGGTGAGGCGGGCCAGCCGCAGCTCGAGGATGCCGCGCGCCTGCGTCTCGCTGAGCCGGTACTCGCCGTTCTCGTCCAGCGTGTGCCGCGGGTCGGCGATCAGCGTGATCAGCGGCGCCATGTCCTTGGCCGGCCAGGTCCGCACCATCAGCGCCTCGCGCGCCGCCGCCGCGTCGGGCGAGGTGCGGATGAGGCGGATGACCTCGTCGATGTTGGCGACCGCGATGGCCAAGCCGACCTGCAGGTGCGCGGCGTCGCGCGCCTTGGTCAGGCGGAACTTGGTGCGGCGGGTGACCACCTCCTCGCGGAAGTCGACGAAGGCCACCAGGATGTCGCGCAAGTTCATCAGCTGCGGCCGGCCGCCGTTCAGCGCGATCATGTTGCAGCCGAAGGAGGACTGCATGGCCGTGAAACGCCAGAGCTGATTCAGCACCACGTCGGCGACGGCATCGCGCTTCAGCTCGATGACGATGCGCATGCCCTCGCGGTTCGATTCGTCGCGCAGGTCGGAGATGCCCTCGACGCGCTTCTCGCGCACCAGTTCGGCGATGCGCTCGACCAGCGTCGCCTTGTTCACCTGGTAGGGGATCTCGGTGACGATGAGCGCCTCGCGCTCCTTGCGCAGCGTCTCGTTGTGGACCTTGGACCGCACGATCACCGAGCCGCGCCCGGTCATGTAAGCCGATCGGATGCCGGCGCGGCCAAGGATGGCCCCGGCGGTCGGGAAGTCGGGGCCGGGCACCAGCTCGATCAGCTCCTCGAGACTCATGTCGGGCCGGTCGATCAGCGCGATGCAGGCGTCGATCACCTCGACGAGGTTGTGCGGCGGGATGTTGGTGGCCATGCCCACCGCGATGCCGCCGGCGCCGTTGACGAGCAGGTTGGGGAAGCGCGCCGGCAGGACGGAGGGCTCCTGCTCCTTGCCGTCGTAGTTCGGCTGGAAGTCGACGGTGTTCGAGTCGATGTCCTCGAGCAGGGCCATGGCCGGTCGGGCGAGCCGCGATTCGGTGTAGCGCATGGCCGCCGGGCTATCGCCGTCGACCGAGCCGAAGTTGCCCTGGCCGTCGATCAGCATCAGCCGCATCGAGAACGGCTGCGCCATGCGCACCAGCGCGTCGTAGATCGCCGAGTCGCCGTGCGGATGGTACTTGCCCATGACGTCGCCGACGATGCGCGCCGACTTGACGTAGGGGCGATCGGGCGTGTGATTGTTCTCGATCATCGAGAACAGGATGCGGCGATGCACTGGCTTCAGCCCGTCGCGCACGTCGGGCAGCGCACGGGAAACGATGACGCTCATCGCGTAGTCGAGATAGGAGCGGCGCATCTCGTCGGAGATGGAGACGGGACGCACGTCCGAGCCGGGCGGCGTCGGTGGCGTGGCGTCGTCGGGCGTATCGGCCAAGGGTGTCAGGTCCAGTAGGGAAAAGCTGATCAAACTCTATAGGTTCGGGGCGGCATTTGCCAGTTTCGCCGGAAGCTTTTGCTCAGCCGACGCCTCTTCCAGCGACGATGAGGAATGCGTATATCGCCGACCTGCGGCGTAGCATGCCGCGCGAGGTACAGCCCCATGCGCTGGGTCATGCGATCCAAGCTCCACAACGCGGTCGTGACGGAGGCGAACCTCGCCTATGTCGGCTCGATCACGATCGACGAGGACCTGCTCGACGTCGTCGGCCTGTGGCCGGGCGAGAAGGTGCTCGTCGTCTCCAACACGTCAGGCGCACGGCTCGAGACCTACACGATCGCCGGGGAGCGCGGCTCGCGCTGCATCTGCATGAACGGCGCCGCCGCCCACCTCATCGGCGAGGGCGAGCAGGTGATCGTCATGGGCTTCGAGCTGGTCGAGGCGCCGATCGCGGCCAAGGTGGCGGTGCTCGATGCGGGCAACCGGGTGGTCCGGCAGATCGTCGAGCGGGCGCGGCAAACGGCGGAAGCCTGATCGGCGGGCCGCGCCGCTAACCCGGCCTTAAGCATCCCCGGGCGAGGGTCGTGGACCTCGCCTCGTCGCAGGATGCCGTCCCGGATGATCCCCACCCCGACCGGGCTCATCGTCATCGCGCTCGGCATCTGGTGCCAGTTCGGCAGCTTCAAGCGCGCTCTCTACGCGACCGTCCTGCTGACGATCCTGGAAGCCGCCAGCGCGGCCGACCTGCCGGCCCTGGGCGGCGCCTCGATCACGCCGGCCAAGCTTTTCATGCTGTTCCTCATCCTCCGCGTCGTGTCGCTGCGCGGCGGCTTCGGCCTGCTGGCGGCGGAGGTGTCCCCGCGCCGGCCGCTTTTCGTTTTCCTCCTTCTCATGCTCTGGGCGGTGCCCTCCGCCATCCTGCTGCCGCGGCTGTTTCAGGAAACGGTGGAGGTGTTCTCGCTCCAGCGCAGCGTGATCGACGACGGTCCCGTGCTGCTCAAGCCCTCGAGCGGCAACATCACCCAGACGGTGAACGCCCTCGGCGGACTGGCGACGGCGGTGCTGACCAGCGCCCTCGCTCGCCGGCCGGGCGGCTACGACACGTTGCTGCGCGCCTTGATGACGCTCACCGGGCTGAACATCGCCTTCGCCGTGCTCGACCTGCTGACGGCGGCGACCCACACCGGCTTCATCCTCGACGTGGTCCACACCGGCGCCTACGCCTTCCTGACGGACGACGAGGCGGGCGGGCTGAAGCGCATCTCCGGCTCGTTCAGCGAGACCTCGTCCTTCGCGTCGTTCTCGCTCGCGCTCCTCGCCGTCAACCTGGCGCTGTTCGTGCTCCGGGTACGACCGCGCCTGACCGGCTTCCACAGCTTCGCCCTCGTCGCCTTCCTGCTGCTCTCGACCTCGTCGACGGCCTACGTCGGGCTGGCGATCTTCGGCCTCGCCTTCGCCGGCTACGCCGGCTGGGCCATGCTGGTCGACGGCAACGCCAGGGCGCTGAAGTTCCTGGTCCTGCTCGGGCTTGCCGGCACCTTTCTCGTGTGCGTGGCGGTGGTCCTGGCGCCGGGCTTCGCCGCCGCCGCCTGGAACATCATCGACGTCAGCGTGCTGCAGAAGGCGCAGTCGGACTCGGCGATCGAGCGCGGATCGTTCAATATCCTGGCGGGCAAGCTGTTCTTCCAGACCTACGGGCTGGGCGTCGGCCTCGGCAGCACCCGCACCTCGAACTACCTTTATCTCCTCGCCTCCAATCTCGGCATCGTCGGCCTCGTGCTGTTCGCCGCCTTGATCCTCACCCTGGCCTTCGTCGGCACGCGGGACGACCTTCCGCCGAGCGACCGGCACGTCGTCGCCGCGGCGCGCGTCGGAGTGCTGGGCGCGCTGGTGCCGGCGGTTTTGATCGCCACCATCTTCGACCTGGGTCCGCTGTTCTACGTCCTGGTCGGCACCACGGCATCAGGTGCGGCGGCGCTGGGATGGGCGCCGGCCCGACTGCTGGCGGTGCGGGCCAACTGACGGCAGCGCTCGACGACCACGTTACGCGCGAACCGGCTGCTCGCGCCTACGCCGGCTTCGTCCGGTCCGTGGTCGGCTGAGCGCGCCTGTCGCGGTCGACCAGGCCACGCGCGGTGACGCCGATCAGCACATCATGGGACTGGTCGGCGCCGTCGCCGCCATCGGCCTGCGGATCGAGGCCGCGGCCGAGCCAGCGTCCCTGGTCGACTATGCGCCGCGCCGCTGGCAGGCGGACATCCTCGTAGCGCCTCAGCGCGGGGACGACGTCCGGCTTCCTGCC
>CAXTQM010000040.1:5499-11321 GCA_964246205.1 uncultured Beijerinckiaceae bacterium
GCGCGCAGGGCCGCGTCGGCCATGGCCATGCTGGCGGCGGCGCCGAGCGCCTGCGCGGGGCCGGCGCCGACGTGAGGCCGCGCCGGCGCCGCCGCATCGCCGATCAGCGCCACCCGGCCGAAGGCGAAGGCGCGGCGACAGATGGTCGGCGACCGGCGGCAAACGATCAGCGCTGCGAGGCGATCGAGAGCCTCGACGACATCGGATGACGCCCTCTCCGGATCAGCGCAGGGTCTACTACACCGGCGTCCTCGCGCGAGCGCACGCTTGGATACTCCTGCTGCAGGTCGACCTGGCTGCCTGGGTTACCCTGCAGGGCACCCTGTTTCGCTGATGCCCTGCACCAACCTCGTCGAGCGCCGTTTCGAGGGGTCGCCGCTGTCTACCAGCAGACGTGAGGCGTGCGCGAGAAACCGCCACTGCGGCGCGGAGGTGACACTCGGCGGTCGCGCTCTCCCGAACGGTGCGGCGGGAGCATGTTCCTTCTGTGCGGGACCTCTGCGGCAGACCGTTCCGGCGCTCGGTGCGCCAGGGCGCTGGCGCACCGGGCCGCGATCCGACCGCCCCGCCTATCGACGGCGCCGCCGGCGGCCTAAGCTCGGCGCGAACCAAGGTCGACACACGCTGCCCATGATCCGCTTCCGCCTTTCGTGTCGCCTCGCCAAGGGGCGCAGCCTGCTCCTGGCCTTGCTTGCCGTCCTCATGCTCGCCGGCGCCGCTCCCGCCGGTGCGCAATATTTCGCGCTCGGCAAAGGCGCGCCGCCGCTCGAGCCCTACGACGTGGACTACGGCTTCCTCGCCGATCCGGCGCGGCGCGTGACGTTCGAGGACAAGCTGCACTATGTGCCGCTCGGCTTCGGAGCTTACGTCACCTTCGATGCCGAACTGCGCGAACAGGCCTGGGCCCAGAACAACGCGGCCTACGCGCTGCGCGCGCCGCGGCGCAACGGCTACGACCTCCAGCGCCTGCTTGGCAGCGCCTATCTCCATCTCGACCCACACGTCGCCGTCTTCGCCCAGCTCGGGCGATTCGATGCCTTCGACCGCATCCTGCCGAGCACCACCGACCGCGACCGAGGCAAGGTGCAGCAGGGCTTCGTCGAACTGAGGGAGCGCGTCGGCGCCGCCGACGTCGCGTTTCGCGGCGGCCGGCAGGAGATCACGCTCGGCTCCGGCCGCTTCGTCTGGGTGAACGACAGCTCCAACGTGCGCACCACGCACGACGGCGTGCGCGCCCACGCCGCCACGCCCGACGGCACCACCCTCGACCTCCTCTACACGCGGCCCGTCACGCCCGTGCTCGACCCCTTCGCCGACTTCGACAGCCATGCCGGCGCCTTCGCCGCCGCCTATCTCAGCGAGACGGTGCTGCCGGACACCCACGTCGATGAATATTACTTCTTCCGCCGCAATCTCGGCGGCCAGTATTCCGGGCTGACCGGCAACGAGGACCGCTCGACGGTCGGCGGCCGCCTCTGGGGCCAGGTCGCGCGGCCCGGCGCCACCTTCCTCTACGATGCCGAAGGCGCCTACCAGTTCGGCACCTTCAACGGGCGCGAGATCTCGGCCTTCGGCGGCTCGGCGCGCGTGCTCTACAGCTTCCTCGATCGGCCGTGGCAGCCCGGGCTTCAGTTCCAGACCAGCTACTTCTCCGGTGGCGGCGGCACCACCACGCGCACCATCGGCACCTTCGCCGCCCCGTTCCCGCGACCCACCATCTTCAACTATGTCGGTATCGACACGCTGGAGAACGCCATCGAGGCCTATCCCGCCTTCGTCGTAAATCCGACTGCCGACCTCGCGCTGCGCTTCGGTCCGGAGTTCGTGTGGCGCGCGAACGTCAACGATGCCGTCTACATCTCGCGCTTCACCCCGCTGCCGGCGACCATGGCGGCGCGCGACAAGGCCAGCTTCATCGGCACCAACCTCGTAGCCACGGCGGTGTGGCAGGCTACCCGCACGATCAACGTGTTTGCCGAGGTGCTGCACGAGCTGCCCGGCCCGGCGATCCTGCTCGCCGGCGGCCATGCGGTCGATGCCGGCGTAATCCAGGTGAGTCTCAAGTTCTAAGGCGGGAGCGCCAGGCCGCGCTCCAACAGCGCAGCTCGAACCATGCGGTCACGGGCAGCACGACGATGTCCATGGCGATTTGGCGAAGGAGGCGCTCGCTTACCTGAAAACGAGCGTCGATTCAGGACGGTGACGACGACGTTCGTGTCGAGGAAGATCATGCGTCGAGGAATGACAGGTCGTCGTCGGGCACGAGAGGCTTACTCTCGCCTCCTTAGATGGATGTCCTTTGAACGCGTCAGGCCTCGCCAGCCCAGCACGCATCTACTCGATGGACGTAGGAGCGATCGCCGCATGACGCGACGATAAGCCGACCTTAACCAATATAGCGACACTCTTCCCTCGGGGCAGCCGCTTCGTGGAGAGCTGTAGAGTGAAGATCTTCGATACGCTCGTGATCGGGGCCGGGCCCGCCGGTCTCACCACGGCCTACCAGCTCGCCAAGGCGGGTCGCAGCGTCCACGTCATCGAGCAGGACCCGACCTACGTCGGCGGCATAAGCCGCACGGTCGATTACAAGGGCTTTCTGTTCGACATCGGAGGCCATCGCTTCTTCTCGAAGTCGAAGGAGGTCGTCGACCTCTGGAACGAGATCCTGCCCGACGATTTCATCGACCGGCCACGGCTGTCGCGCATCTACTACAAGGGCAAATTCTACGCCTATCCGCTGAAGGCGTTCGAGGCCTTGCGCAACCTCGGCCTCCTCGAGAGCGCGGCTTGCGTCGCCTCCTACGGTCTCGCCCGGTTGATGCCGGTGAAGACGCCGAAAACCTTCCATCAGTGGGTCCGCAACCAGTTCGGCGAACGTCTCTTCTCGATTTTTTTCAAGACCTATACCGAGAAGGTGTGGGGCATGGGCTGCGACGAGATCTCGGCGGATTGGGCGGCGCAGCGCATCAAGGGCCTGTCGCTGTCGGCCGCCGTCATCGACGGGCTGCGCCGCTCGCTGAAGCTCGGCAAGGGCAAGTCGCCCGGTGCCGGCGGCGCCAAGTCGCTGATCGAGAGCTTCCGCTACCCGCGCCGCGGCCCCGGCATGATGTGGGACGCCGCCGCCGCCAAGATCATGGCGATGGGCGGCACGGTCGCCATGGGCACCACGCTCGACGGCTTGGCGCTCGATGAGGTCAGCGGTCTGTGGACGCTGAGCGCGGTCGACGCCGAGGGCCGACGCCATACCTGGCAGGCCCGGGACGTGGTCTCCTCCGCGCCGGTGCAGGAGCTGATGGGCCGCATCTCGCCAAAGCCGCTGTCGCTGTTCCACGCTCGCGCGCTGAAGTACCGCGACTTCCTCACGGTGGTGCTGATCGGCCGGCCGCAGGAGGAGCTGCCCGACAACTGGATCTACATCCACGACCCCAGCGTGAAGGTCGGTCGGGTGCAGAACTTCCGCTCCTGGTCGCCTGACATGATCCCCGACGGTGTCTCGACCTGCCTCGGCCTCGAATACTTCTGCTTCGAGGGCGACGGCCTGTGGACCATGTCCGACGAGGACCTCGTCGCGCTCGGCACGCGGGAAATCGCCAAGATCGGCTTGATGGCGGAAGACGCGATCTACGACAGCTGCGTGGTGCGCCAGAAGAAGGCCTACCCCGTCTACGACGAGAGCTACTCCGACCATCTCGACGTGATCCGCCGTGAGGTCACGCTGCGCTATCCCGGCCTGCACCTCGTCGGCCGCAACGGCATGCATAAGTACAACAACCAGGACCACGCGATGATGACGGGCATGCTGACCGCCCGTAACATTCTCGCTGGCGAGTCGATCTTCGACACCTGGGCGGTGAACGAGGACGCCGAATACGGCGAGGCCGGCTTGTCGGGCGCGCAAGAGGCGCTGAAAAGCGAGCGGCTGGTGCCGCGCAAGGTCGCGGCGTGACGCCACGCGCCTCGCGTGATGCCCGCAGCGCGCGCCTGGCGGCGATCGACGTGCCGCGCGTGCTGGTCGACTTCGCCGGCTATGGCCTGGTCAGCGTCGTCGCGCTGGCTTGCGACTGGGGCCTGCTGGTCGGGCTCTCGGCGTTCGGTCTGCCCTACCTCGTCGCCTCGACGATCTCCTTTACCGTCGGCATGGCCGTGGCCTACGCGCTGTCGATCCGCTTCGTCTTCCCGACCCGCCGCGCCGTGTCGCGCGAGGCGGAGGCCGCCGGCTTCTTCGCCGTCGGCCTCGTCGGGCTGCTGATGACCCAGGCCTTCCTGTTCCTCTTCGTGACCGAACTTGGGATGGCGGTCGCCATCGCGAAGATCCCGACCACGGCGGTCGTGTTCCTTTTCAACTTCGGCTGCCGGCGCGGTCTCGTTTTCGCGCGGAGCGCGGCGGCCTCCGCGTCGTGACTGCGGTCGCCGGACGCGTCGCAAGCCCGGAGCCGCGGCTCGCGACCACGCGGCTCCTACGCTCCATCTTGCGATGGGCTGCGATGCTGTCCCCGGCCGATCTCTGCCTTGGCATCACCATCGCCTGCGCCTGGGCGATGGGTCACGTCTTCGTCGGCATCGAGGGTGACTCCCGCATCTACATGGGCCGGGTGCTGGCCGACCTCGATCCAACCGGCGTCGGCCGCGACCTGATGTTCACGATGGACGGCCAGTCCGGCTTCACGATCTACCGGGTGCTCGCCCGCGCGCTCGCCGCCGTCGTCGGCTTCGGCGCGACCGTCGCGATCCTCTCCCTGGTGAATCTCGCCGCCTGGGCTTCGGCCGCCTTCGCGCTGGTGCGCAGCTTCGTCTCGGGCCGGGCGCTCGCGCTCGTCCTCGCCACGGTTTGCGTTCTGCCGCGCGTCTACACGCCCTGGAACCTGCTCGCGGCCGGCGAGGTGATTGCGGTGCCGCGCCCTCTCGCCGAGGCGGGAGTGCTGCTGGCGATGGCGGCGCTGATCCGGGGCCGGCCGCTCGCCTGCGTCGTCTGCCTCGTCGGCGCGGCCCTGTTCCACCCGATCATGGCCGCACCGGGGTTCGGCGTGCTGCTGATCGTCCTTTGCCTGCGCGATCGACGCTGGTTCGCCGCCGCCATCGCCTTCGCGGCCGCCGGGATCGCCGCTGGCGCGCTCGGGTTGCCGGTGGCCTCTCGCCTGACGGCGCGCATCGATCCCGAATGGATGCGCCTCCTCGTCGATCGCAATCCCTACCTCTTCGTTCGTAGCTGGCCGGCGGCGGGCGCCGTGCCGTTCCTGGTCCAGGGCGTCACGATCGCGGTCGGCGCGACATGGCTCGACTCCCGCGCGCGCGTCGTGGTGTTCGCCTCGCTGGCCGCCGCCGCCCTCGGCGTGCTCGCGTCGTTTGTCGGCGGCGATGTGCTCGGCAGCCAATTGATCGTGCAGGCGCAGCTGTGGCGTGCGCTGTGGCTGCCGGCCGTCGTCGGCCCGATGCTGGCCGGGGTGTGCCTGCTGCATCTGCCGAGCCGCGGCGCGTCGGGCGCCGTCGCGCTCGCCCCGCTCGTTACGGCTTGGCTGGCCGGCGGCGCACCCTTGCTGCAGCTCGCGGCGCCGGTGGTCGCGGCGGTCGCCTTCTTCGCCGGACCGCGGCGGCTCCCCTCGATCGGGCGTCCGGTCGTGATCGCCGCATGGGGCGTCTCAATCGTCCTCGTGCTGCAGTCCCAGGCGATGTCGCTCGTCGCCCTCAAGGCGCTGGTCGCCAAGCTCCCGCCCGGCGGCACCATCCCGCCCGACATCGTCTGGTCGCGCGGCCTGCCGGCGATCCCGCTGCTGCTGCTCGCCGCCCTGGGCTCCACGGCACTGCTTAGCGGCTGCGGCAGCGGC
>CAXTQM010000041.1:0-7134 GCA_964246205.1 uncultured Beijerinckiaceae bacterium
CGCCCGACCTCTTCCTCCATGCCGCCAGGACCTTGGGCGGGGCCCGGGCCGACTGCGTGGTGATCGAAGATTCGGTGGTGGGGGTGCAGGCGGGGGTCGCGGCCCGAATGCCGGTGATCGGCTTCACCGGCGGGGCGCATGCCTACGAGGGCTTCGCCGACCGCCTGCGCGAGGCCGGCGCCGGCACGATCATCGCGCACATGGACGAGCTGCCCGCCGCGCTGGCGGCCCACGCCGCCGCGCTCAGCCCGCGCGGTCGAGCAGCCCATGCGGGTGGGCGATGAAACAGCGCGGCCTTGCTGCTGAGCGTTAGCGCTCGAGGGGCTTTTTTCGTGCAGGGCGGCACCTTAGCCTACCTCGCAGGAGGCCCGCGCAAGCCGCATCCGCTTTGGAGACCGTCACTCGGCCGGCTGTCCGATCGACTCGAGGGCGCCCAGCACGGCCAGCGGCGACGGCGCCCTGACGCGGTTCTGGCGATGCAGCAGCCACAGCGCCGCCAGCAGCTCGGCCAGGATCGCCGCGGCGACGAGCCAGACCAGCGTCGGGTCCTTGCGCACCAGCGTCTCCATGGCGATCAGCATGGCGATGTGCAGCGCCGGCACCGCCAGGACGGTGAGGGTGGTGGCGGTCGAGCCGCGGCCGGTCGCACTCGACACGGTCAGCACCAGGGCGATGCCGAACAGCACGTGGGTCAAGGCGAGGATCGGCAGGCCGAGCCGCTTGGCCGCCTCCGACGTCCATTCCGGGAGCTTGTGGTCGGCCGCCTCCGCCGAGCGGTCGCGGAAGAACGAGGCGCCCTGCATCTCGAACACCCCGCGCCAGCCGCGCTTGGGCAGCCCGCCCGAGCCCTGCATGGAGAGCGGCATCACGTATTCGTCGAAGTTCGCGGCCCGGATGCTGGCGCTGCCCTGCGGCCGCGTCTCGATCGAGCCGTCGGTCATGATCATCACCACGCCGTTCTCGTTGCGCCGGAACTCGGCGCGCGCGGCGGTGATGATCTGCTCCTCCTTCTTCTCGACGCTGTACTGGTTGATGAAGATGTTCTGGGCGATGTCCGCGGTCTGCCACTTCTGAAAGTACAGCGTGCGGGTGCCGTAATCGAAGGTGTAGAAATGCGCCGGTTCGAGCATCCTGTGGTTCAGCGAATTGCGGATGACGTAGATCACGTCGTGCATCTCGCCGACGTAGGACGGTGCCACGAAGCACGAGAGCCAGTAGCCGATCAGGACAGTCCCGGCGGCGATGGCGACGGCCGGCGCGCAGATCGACCAGACCGAGAGCCGCAGCGAGTACAGGACTGCGATCATGCCCTCCGCCGACATGCGGATGAACTCCAGCATCACGGCGACGCCGACGGCGATGGGCAGCGCAATATAGAGGACGGTCGGCATGGTGCCGGCAAGCGCCGGCCACAGCAGGCCGCCGCGCACCGCCGTCGGCGGCAGGTAGTGGAAGATCGAGGTCATCACCACGGGCACGCACAGGCACAGCTCGATGAGCAGGGCCGAGAGCGCCATGCGCTTGGCGAGGTAGACGAAGAGAAGCTTCGGCATCGTCCGGCGTTCTAGCCCAATAAGCCGACGGCGTCATGGCCGCACCCACGGGCTCGACCGCAGCGAAGCGGTGGCTTTCTGCGCCGAGGCCGGGACGACGTGACCCCGGCGACAGCGGGCGAGCTCGACGAGACCGGCCGCATGGTCGAGGCCACCGGCGGCCGGTGGCGGGCCGAGGTGCTGGACCAGCGCGGCTTGAAGGCCCTGAGCGCTCCTCCCTCGCGAAGCGGGGCAGGACATCTCGCTTACGACTGCCCGCCCTGGATCACCGTCACCGCGCGACGGTTCTGCGACCAGCAAGAGATGTCGTTGCAGACCGCCACCGGGCGCTCCTTGCCGTAGGAGATCGTATGGATGCGCGAAGCCGGGATGCCGCGGGCGATCATGAACTGCTTGGCGCTCTCGGCGCGGCGCGCGCCCAGCGCGAAGTTGTACTCGCGGGTGCCGCGCTCGTCGGCGTGACCCTCGATCGTGAACGGGCCGCGGTCGTAGCGCTGCAGCCAGGCCACCTGGCGGTCGAGCGTCGCCTGCGCCTTGGGCGTCAGCTCGGTCTGGTCGGACTCGAAGAACACGCGGTCGCCGACGTTCTCGGCGAAGTCCTGGGCGCTGCCCGGCGTGGCGTTGCCGTGGCCACCGCGGCCGTCTTCGCCCAGCCCGCGGCGGCTGATGGCCCCGTCGCGGCCGGTGCCGCCCGCGCCATCGGCGTAGCGCCCTCCTCCGGGACCGGCTCCGAGCCCGGCGAGGCCTTCCTCGCCCGGCGTCTTGGCGCAGCCGGCGATGCTGAGGCCGAGGCACAGCAAAGCCGCCACTGTGGCGTGCCGCTCGAAACGCGCGAGGCGCATGGGGAACTCTCCGAACACGACTGAAACTGCGTCCGGAGTACGCCGCGATGGTTAAGCGGAGATTGAGCGTTTACCTTGCCGGGGTCTTACCGGCATCATGGTCAATTGCCGGTTAACGCCACGCAAGGCCGACTGGCACGCCGCTTGTTTGCAGCGGCGGCATGAGGTTGATCAGCGCCACGCCCTCCCCTTATGCCCGCAAGGTGCGCATCGCGCTCGCCGAGAAAGGCATCCCCTTCGAGCTGCACACCGAGGTGCCTTGGAACGACGACACGTCGCTCCCCCGGTTCAACCCGCTGGAGAAGCTGCCAGTCCTGATCCCCGACGGCGACGAGCCGCTGTTCCAGTCGAGCTATATCCTCGAATGGCTCGAGCGCCGCCACCCCGAGCCTCCGCTGCTCCCGAAGGACGACGACGGCGTTCTCGCGGCCAAGCGGCTCGAGGTGATCGCCGACGGCGTCTGCGACGCGGTGATCCTCGTCATGTTCGAGCGCATGCGCCCGCAGGGGCACGTCAGCGAAGCCTGGATCGGGCGCCAGCGGCGCAAGATCGACGGCGGCATCGCCGCGCTGGCCGATGCTGTCGGAACGCGCCGCTTCGCCGTCGACGATCGCTTCGGCCTCGCCGACATCGCCATCGGCAGCGTGCTCGGCTATCTCGGCGTGCGCTTCACGGAGAAGGACTGGCGCGGCGCCTACCCTGCCCTGGCAGCCTACGCCGACGCGCTGTTCGCGCGGCCGAGCTTCGCCGACAGCATGCCGATGGCGCAGGTCATCCGCGACCGGGTCGTCTGATGGGGCCGGACTCACAGCCGCCGGCGGAAACCTCGCTGTCTATGCGCCTTGCCTTCGTGGCCGCCCTGTTCCTGGCCTTCGGCGCGCTACTCACGGTCGCGGCAACGGCGCCTCAGGCCATGTCACGCCCGCTGTTTGCCGGCGTGCCGCTATCGCTGGTCCTCGCCACGCTGATGATCGTCTTCGCGGTAAGCAGCACCGGCTTCTACGTGATCCTGGCCAACCGGAGGAAGCCCTGATGCCGGTGCTGCACCCGATCCTGCCGGCCCTAATGCTGGCGGCGAGCGGCGGTCGGCGAGCCGTCGATCCCGTCGCGATCGGCCTGTTCCTCGCCTTTGTCGCGCTGACGCTGGTCATCACGTGGCGAGCGGCGCGGCGCAACCGCACCCGCTCCGCTTTCTACACCGCGGGCGGCGAGATCACCGCGTTGCAGAACGGCCTCGCCATGGCCGGCGACTACCTCAGCGCCGCCGCCTTCCTCGGGCTGACCGCGATCATCACGACGAGCGGCTTCGACGGCATGGTCTACGCGCTCGGCTTTCTCTGCGGCTGGCCGATCCTGCTGTTCCTCGTCGCCGAGCCGCTGCGGGCGCTGGGCCGCTACACCTTCGCCGACGTGCTCGCGCTGCGCCTGTCGGAACGCCCGATGCGGATCATGGCGGCGATGAACTCGCTCGTCGTCATCACGCTCTATCTCATCGGCCAGATGGTCGGCGCCGGCCAGCTGATCGAGCTGCTCTTCGGCCTGGACTACACGCTGGCCGTCGCGGTCGTCGGCGTGCTGATGATCGTGTACGTGGTGTTCGGCGGCATGGCCGCGACGACCTGGGTGCAGATCATCAAAGCCGGGCTCTTCCTATGCGGCGCGGCGCTGCTCGCCGTGCTGCTGCTCGCCCGCTTCCACTTCGACCTCGGAGCGCTGTTCACGCAGGCGGCGGCCGTAAGCCCCAGGCATGCCGCCGTCTTCGCCTCGGCCGGCCTCACCAAGGACCCGATCTCCTGGTTCTCTCTGGTGCTCGGATTGAGCTGCGGCGTCGCCGGCCTGCCGCACATCCTGATGCGCTTCTTCACGGTCAAGGACGTCCGCACCGCACGCCTCTCGACCTTCTACACGACCGGCTTCTGCGGATTGTTCTTCATCCTCGTCATGGTGATCGGCTACGGCGCCGTGGCGCTAGTGCTGCCCGATCCGGCGTTCAAGACCGCGGCCGGTGCGCTGCGCGGCGGCGCCAACATGGCGGCGATCCATCTCGCCGGCGCCGTCGGCGGTCCGGCGATGCTCGGCTTCATCTCGGCGGTCGCCTTCGCCACGATCCTCGCCGTGGTGTCGGGGCTCGCGCTCGCCGGTGCCTCCGCTATCTCGCACGATCTCTACGGCCGCGTGTTCGACAACGTCGACGAGCGCCGCGAGATGGTCGTGTCGCGTGCCGCTACGATCGCGATCGGGCTGCTGGCGGTGGCGCTCGGGCTGATCTTTCGCGGCCAGAACGTCGCCTACACGACGGGGCTTGCCTTCGCCGTCGCCGCCAGCGCCAACTTCCCGGTGCTGCTGCTGGCGATCTACTGGCGCGGGCTCACCACGGCGGGCGCGCTGGCCGGCGGCTTCACCGGGCTGGTTTCGGCGGCGGTCTTGACGATCGTGGGGCCGGCGATCTGGGTCAAGGTGCTGGGCCACGCCGCTCCGCTCTTCCCCTACGACCCGCCGGCGATCGTCACGATCCCCCTGGCCTTCGCCGTCACCATCTTCGTCTCCGTCGCGACGCGCCAGACCAGCGTGCAACCGGAGCTGCAGGGACGACCGTCGCAAGCTTGACCGCCCGCGTCGCAAGCGAGGCCAATCAAAAGCCTTTTTTGGAAGCTCTCTAAGCGACGCCCATAGCTTGGCGGCAAACCACGGCGATCTGCGCCGGCCGCCGGCGACGGGGACAGAGACGGCGAATCTCGGCGACACGTGCGGCCATATGGGCCGGCCTGACGCGAAGGAGACAGACATCATGGTCAGTTTGAAGATCAACGGATCGAGCCACCAGCTCGATCTCGACCCCGACATGCCGCTGCTGTGGGCGGTGCGCGACTCCCTCGACATGACCGGAACCAAATACGGCTGCGGCATCGGCCAGTGCGGCGCCTGCACCGTGCATCTCGACGGGCAGCCGGTGCGCTCCTGCCAGACGCCGGTGAGCGCCGCCACCGGGCACGAAATCACCACCATCGAGGGCATCCGCGGCAAGGTGGCCGAGGCGGTGCAGGCGGCGTGGCGCGACCTCGACGTCGTGCAGTGCGGCTACTGCCAGTCCGGCCAGATCATGTCGGCCGTGGGCCTGCTGGCACAGACGCCGAAGCCCAGCGACGAGGACATCAACACCGCGATGGATGGCAACGTTTGCCGCTGCGCCACCTACGTCCGCATCCGCGCCGCCATTCACCAAGCCTCCACCAAGCTCGCCTGAGGAGGCCCGCGATGTACTCCAAGCAATCCGTTTCGTGCTCGCTCCTGCCGGCCTTCGCGTCTCCCGAGACCTCGCGCCGTGGCCTCCTCAGAGGCTCCGCCGCGGGCGGGCTCGTCCTCGGCCTGACCCTCATCTCGGGTCGCGGCTTCGCCGCCAACGAAGGATCGCCCGGCGGCGGAAAGGCCGTCACGCTCGCCTCCAGCGGTGCCCCGCCGGAGCCCAACGCCTTTGTGCGGGTCGCGCCCGACGATACCGTGACGGTGATCGTCAAGCACCTCGACATGGGGCAGGGCAACACCACCGGGCTCCCCACCATCGTCGCCGAGGAGCTCGACGCCGACTGGTCGCAGATGCGTTTCGAGTTCGCGCCGGCCGACGCCAAGCTCTACGCCAATCTCGCCTTCGGCGTGCAGGGAACCGGCGGCTCGACCGCCGTGAACAACAGCTGGGACCAGCTGCGCAAGGCCGGCGCCGCCGCCCGCGCCATGCTCGTGCAGGCCGCCGTCGACTCCTGGAAGGTGCCGGCCGACGAGATCGAGGTGAAGAAGGGCGTGCTCACCCACAAGTCCGGCAAGCGGGCCACCTTCGGCGAGCTCGCGGAGGCCGCCGCCAAGGAGCCTGTGCCCGACGACGTCAAGCTGAAGGACGCCAAGGATTTCACGTTGATCGGCACGAAGATCCACCGCATCGACTATGTCGTGAAGACCGACGGCTCGGCCAAATACGCGCTTGACGTGCGCCGCCCCAACATGCTGACGGCGGTGATGACCCGGCCGCCGCGCTTTGGCGCCGGGTTGAAGAGCGTCGACGACAAGGCGGCACGTGCCGTGAAGGGCGTGGTCGATGTCGTAGTGGTGCCGCAGGGCGTCGCGGTGCTCGCCGAGAACACCTACGCCGCTCGAAAGGGACGGGACGCGCTGCGGCTCGTGTGGGACGACAAGGGTGAGACGCGCTCCAGCGCAGCGATGCTGACGGACTACCGCAAGGCGGCGCAGACGCAGGGCGCTTTGGCGGCGAAGAAGGGCACGGTCGAGGACGCGCTCAAGTCCGCCGCCAAGGTGGTCGAGGTGGAGTTCACCTTCCCCTTCCTCGCCCACGCCCCGCTGGAGCCGCTGAACTGCACGGTCGAGAAGGCGTCCGACGGCTCCTACGACTTCTTCGCCGGCTCGCAGTTCCAGACGATCGAGCAGGCGGTGGCGGCGAAGTGGCTGGGCACGACGCCGGACAAGGTGCGCATCCATACGATGTGGGCCGGCGGCTCGTTCGGCCGGCGCGCCACGCCCGATGCCGACTATTTCGGTGAGACGGCCGCGATCATGGCGAAGACCGACGGCAGGCGCCCGGTGCATCTTGTCTACACCCGCGAGGATGAGATGAAGGCCGGCCGCTACCGGCCGATGTTCACGCACCACATCCGTGCGGCCTTGGACCCGAAGGGCGGCATCGCCGCCTGGCAGCACCGGCTCGTCGGCGCCTCCTTCATGAAGGGCACGGC
>CAXTQM010000041.1:7234-11204 GCA_964246205.1 uncultured Beijerinckiaceae bacterium
GTCGGCGTGCTGAAGCTGGCGGCGGAAAAGGCGCCGCTCGGCGAGAAGCTCGGCTCCGGCCGCGGACGCGGCGTCGCCGTCCACGAAAGCTTCAACACCTACGTCGCGATGGTCGCCGACGTCACGGTGAGCGGGGCCGACGTGAAGGTCGATCGTGTCGTCGTCGCAGTGGATTGCGGCATCGCCGTCAACCCGGACGTGATCAAGGCGCAGATGGAAGGTGGTGTGGGCTATGGGCTGGGCGCGGCCTTGCGGAACCAGATTACCTTTAAGGACGGCGAAGTCGAGCAGGCCAATTTCGACACCTATCTGCCGCTGCGCATGAGCGACATGCCGAAGGTCGAGGTCTACATCATACCTTCGGGAGAGAAGCCGACCGGTGTCGGCGAGCCCGGCGTGCCGCCGGTGGCTCCGGCGGTGTCCAACGCGATCTTCGCCGCTAGCGGAAAGCGTCTGCGTTCGCTGCCGTTCGATTTTGATTCGTTGAAGGCGAGCTGAGGAGCGTTCAACTCAAAGTGTTGCGGAGAACGTGACGACGATCCGGCCGGTCTGGTGGGCTTCCAATCTGCAGAGGGAGGAAGCGCTCCGGTCCGGGTACGGCTGCGCCGCCGCGAGATGACGATGTCGTCTTCAGAACGACGGCATGCCGCCACCGGGACCGCCGGCGGGAGCCGGCGAGCCGGGCCCCCAGCCGGGCGAGGGATCGACCACATCGCCGCCGTCATCTCCAGGACCCGGAACGCCGGCGCCGGAACCCGGATGCTCGCTTACGCCAGGGTCGCGGGAGTCGCTGCCCTTGGGTGGCTCGACGGCGCCGGAATCGGGCACCGCGCCCGGATCTGGCAAAGGCTTCGGCTTGTAATCCGGCGGAAGGTCGGTCGGCATGGCTGTCTTTCCGTTCAAGGTGTCCACAGGCCAATGCCGCAGTACGGGCGGGGGTTCGCTCCCGCCTTCGTCACTAAGCTCTTAGCTCTGGTCTCCGCCGAGCACCGTCGTGGCACGGCGGTTTTGCGACCAGCACGAGATGTCGTTGCAGGAGGCCACCGGTCGCTCCTTTCCGTAGGAGATCGTGCGGATGCGTCCCGAGGGAATGCCGCGCGCGACCATGTAGTCCTTCGCCGCTTCGGCGCGGCGCGCCCCCAGCGCGAAGTTGTACTCGCGGGTGCCGCGTTCGTCGGCGTGACCCTCGACGGTGAAGGGGCCGCGATCGTAGCGCTGCAGCCAAGCCACCTGGCGATCCAGCGTCGCCTGCGCCTTCGGATTGATGTCGGAGGAATCCTCGGCAAAGAACACGCGGTCACCGACGTTCTGGCTGAAATCCGCGGCGCTGCCGGGGATCGCGCCGGCATCGGCGCTGAACGCCTCCGTCGGCGCCTTGGCGCAGGCGGAAATGGCCATAGCGGCACACAGGGCGACGGCGAGCGCCGTTATCCTCTTCGGGGCGGGGCGCATGACTTTCATGGCCGATCCTTCCAAATACGCGAAAACGAAGCCGCTGCTTAAGGCGCCGCTTGATGGCGCCTTTGCGGTGCGCCACGCTCCGGCCTCGGCTTAAAGCCGCCGTGTTGCCGGACTAGCACAGCGGTCCGACACAGGCTAAGAGCTTGGTCGGTCAGCCGTACCGGCCGGTACGTGTCCTGAGGGGGCGCGACGAGGGGACCTGATGCAGAGCGTCGAGAGCGAAGTCGAGGATTCCAAGTCCGGCACGGGGACACCCGACGAGGGCCTGCCGGATCTCGCGTTCGGCGCCGAGAAGATGGGCCTGGTCTCGCTCAAGAAGCCGCTCCTCGTCGGCATCGTCTTCGCCCTGCTCGCGATCGCCGCCGTGTTCGGCGCGACCCGGCTCACGGTCGACGATTCGCTGTCGCAGCTGTTTCGCTCCAACACCCCGCAGTTCCGGCAGTACGAGGCGGTCACGCGCGACTTCCCGTCCTCGGAATACGACGTGCTGGTGGTGGTGACCGCCAAGGACCTGCTCGCCCGCGACAACGTGCAGAAGATCCGCGACCTCGTCACCGACCTCCAGCTCGTCGAGGGCGAGCGCGACATCCTCTCGATGTTCTCCGCCCGCGTGCCGCCGGAGAAGGGCCAGACCATTCCTCCGCCGCTCTTTCCCGAGCCGCTGCCGGAGACCGGTCCAGAGTACGAGGGCGTCATCCAGAAGGTCCGCGCCAACGAGCTCATCAACGGCAAGCTGATCTCCCCCGACGGCACGCTGGCGCTCATCGTGCTCGCGCTGCAGCCGGCGGTCGCCTCGAGCGCCAAGAGCGGCCAGGTCATCGCCGACATCCGCAAGGCGGTCGCCGAGGACCTCGCCGGATCCGACCTCAAAGGCGAGCTCGCCGGCGTCCCGGTGATGCAGCACGAGATCCACAATTCCGTCGAGAGCGACCGCGTCACCTACAACGCCATCGGCTTCATCGCCGGCTGCCTCATCGCCATCCTGTTCTTCAAGCGCGTATCCTTCATGCTGGTGGCGGCGGCGCCGCCGCTCGTCGCCATCCTGATCTCGATCGGCGCGCTGGGCTGGCTCGACTTCCAGCTAAACATCTTCCTCAACGTGATGACGCCGCTCATCATGGTCATCAGCTTCTCCGACTCGATGCAGCTGACGTTCGCCATTCGCGACCGTCTCGTGGCGGGTCAGAGCAAGCCGCAGGCGATCCGCGGTGCGCTCGCCGTGGTCGGGCCGGCCTGCGTTCTGACCCACACCACCACGATGGTCAGCTTCGTGGCGCTGCTGTTCTCGGACTCCGACCTCATCAAGACCTTCGGCGAGGCCGGCCTGCTCACCACGGCGATCGCGCTCGTCACCGTGCTGGTACTGCTGCCGCTGCTCGCCTTCGTGCTGGTGCGCGGCGAGGGCAAGCTCGCCCTCAAGACCGCCGGAGCCGACACCGCGATCAACTATCTTCGCGACTTCTGCCGCTGGATCGCCGAGCGCATGGTCGGCCGCCCGGGCCTCTACAGCCTCATCGGCATCGCCGTCTGCATCCTGCTCTCGGCCATCTACGCCAACCTGACGCCGCGCTATCGCCTGGCCGATCAGGTGCCAAATAACCAGCAGGCCAACACCGCCAACGGCACACTCGACCGCAAGCTGACCGGCGCCAATCCGATCGACGTGCTGATCCAGTTCCCGCCGGGGCAGGACCTCTACTCGCCAGACTCACTCGCTACGATCGAGGCGGTGCAGCGCACCACGGCGACCGAGCCCGGCATCGGCAACGTGTTCTCGCTGCAGACGCTGCGTGACTGGCTGAGCCAGAAGCTCGGGCTCGACGACCTCGAAACGCTGCGGAAATACGTCGGCTACCTGCCCAAATCACTGATCGGCCGCTTCGTCGCGCCCAACCACCAGTCGGTCCTGGTCTCCGGCCGAGTGCCGGACAAGGACGCGAGTCAGCTGCTGCCGATCGTCGACAAGCTCGATGCCCGGCTCAACGCCGTGCGCCAGGCCCACCCCGGCTACGACATCGCCGTCACCGGCCTCGCCGTGATCGCGGCGCGCAACTCGGCGGCGATGATCGAGCGGCTGTCGCGCGGGCTGACGATCGAGATCGTGTTCGTCGCCGCCTTCATCGGCCTCGCCTTCCGCTCGTGGAAGGTGATGCTGCTGTCGATCCTGCCGGGCATCTTCCCCATCGTCGCCTCGGGCTCGCTGCTGTGGTTCATGGGCGAGGGTCTGCAGTTCGCCAGCGTGGTGGCGCTGACCGTCTCTTTCGGCCTCGGTCTTTCGGCGACGATCCACTTCCTCAATCGGCTGAGGCTTGAGGAGCGGCCCGGCGTCAACGCCGCCATGTCGGTTGAACGCGCCACCATCCTCGTCGGTCCGGCGCTGATCCTGACGTCGGTGGTGCTGGCCTGCGGCCTCGCCGTCACCGCCTTCTCCAACCTGCCGATGCTGCGGCTGTTCGGCTGGCTCTCGGCTTTCGCGATGATCGCGGCCCTGGTCGCCGACCTGCTGATC
>CAXTQM010000042.1:0-11180 GCA_964246205.1 uncultured Beijerinckiaceae bacterium
CTCGATCCCGCCACGATCGAGCATTGCCTCGCCGGCCACGTCTCGGCGGAGCAGGCGCATCGGCGCGCGCTGGAGCATATCGACAAGGCGCCGATGCTCGACCTCGGCATGCGGCTCGGCGAGGGCTCCGGCGCGGCGCTGGCGATGGGCCTGCTGAAGGCCGCCGTCGCCTGCACGCGCGACATGGCGACTTTCGACCAAGCCGGCGTCGCGGGGCCGATGTAGCGCGGCAGCTCAGAGCCGCCCCAGCTTCTCGATCGCCGCCGCGACCGGCTCGGCGGCCTGGTCGTAGTCCGCCCAGGCCTTGCTGCGCTTCAGCAGCGCCGGCACGCTGCGGAGGGTGTAGCGCATCGGATCGAGGTCGTTCTTCACCTGCGCCCAGGTCAGCGGCATCGACACCGGCGCGTGCGGCCGGCCGCGCGGCGAGAGCGGCGCCACCGCCGTCGATAGCCGGTCGTTGCGCAGATAGTCGAGGTAAATTCGGCCCTTGCGCGCCGCCTTGGATTGCTTGGTCAGGTACTTCGTCGGCGCGTCGCGCTCGATGGCGCGGCAGACATCGTGGGCGAAGCCCTTGGCCTGGTCCCAGTCGATCGACCCTGCCGGCACCAGCGGCACCACCACGTGGAGACCCTTGCCGCCGGTGGTCTTGGCGAAGGTGGCGAGCCCGAGCAGCTCCAGCACCTGCTTCACCGTCTTGGCCGCGGCGATCACCTCGGCGAAGGCGACGTCGGGCGCGGGGTCGAGGTCGAACACCAGACGGCCCGGCACGTCGGGTCGGCCCGGCGCGCAGTTGGACGGATGCAGCTCGAGGCCGCCGCTCTGCGCCACCGCCGCCAGCGCCTCGACGCTGTCGATCGAGACGTAGGGCGCGCGGTCGCCGGCGATCTCCATCGTGTGGAAGAGCTTGGAGCCGCCAGCCATGGCGTGACGCTGAAAAAAGGTTTGGCCGTCGATGCCGTCGGGCGCGCGGATGATCGAGCAGGGACGGTCGGCGATGTGCGGCAGCATCCAGGCGCCGACCGCCTCGAAGTAGAGCGCGAGGTCGCGCTTGGTGACCGGCACGCCGTCGTCGCCGGCGTCGGGCCACAGCGCCTTGTCGGGGTGCGAGATGGCGACGCCCATGACCTCGGCCTTGCCCTTGGCGGGCGCTTTGACCTTGGCAGCCACCGAAGCTTCCGCTTTCGCTTTAGTCGGCTTGGTTTTGGTCGGCTTCGCCGGGGCGGTGGACGCCGTCACGGGCTCGATCACCGCCTGCTTCGTCGGCGCGATCGCCTCGACCTCGCCCGCCGGCTTGTCCTCGCGCAAGCCCTTGAAGGCGGCCTGGCGCAGGGAGCCGTCGCCTGTCCATCCGGCGAACTCGATCTCGGCGACGAGCGTCGGCTCCAGCCAGTGCGCCTTGCGGGTGTCGGGCGGCAGCGTCTTGCGATCGAACGGGGTCTTCTCGCGCGCCGCCGCCTCGAGTTTCGGCATGATGGCTGCGACCGTATTCGCCGAGAAACCGGTGCCGATGCGCCCGACGAACGCGAGCTTTCCATCGCGGAACACGCCGCCGAGCAGCGAGCGGAACTTGCCGCCGGTGTCGGTCCAGCCGCCGAGCACGACCTCGTGGGCCGGGCGGCACTTGGCCTTGGTCCAACTGTCGGAGCGGCCGGACTTATAGGCGGAGTCGAGGCGCTTGGAAACGATGCCCTCGAGCCCGAGTTCGTTCGCGGAGGCGAACAGAGCGGCCCCGTCCACCTCGAAATGATCGACGAAGCGAACGGTCGCCTTGCCCGTGCGCCGCTTGTCGAGAACCGCGGACAGGCGCGCCTTGCGCTCACCGAGAGGGATCTTGCGCAGATCGATCCCATCGACGTGCAGCAGGTCGAAGGCGAAGAACACCAGCAGGTCGGTCTTTTCGGCGGCGATGGCCGCCTGCAAAGCGGGGAAGTCGGGGCGCCCCTCGCCGTCGAGCGCGACGATCTCGCCGTCGTAAAGTCCGTCGGGCAGCGCCGCCGCCGCCTTTGCGATCGCGCCGAACTTCGTCGTCCAGTCCAGCCCGCGTCGGGTGCGCAGGACCGCCTGCCCGGCCTCGACGCGGACCTGCACGCGATAGCCGTCGAACTTGATTTCGTGGATCCACTTGGCGCCGGCTGGCGGCTTGTCGACGGTTCCGCAGAGCTGCGGCGCGACGAACTCGGGGATGGGCTCCGCCGGCGTGTCCGCGGCTTTGCTCTTCTTCGCCGCCGCCTTCCCTGCTTCCGCCGCCAACTTCGCCTTCGGCGAAGGTGCGGCGGTCGTCGGCTCCGGCTTGTCGCGGCCCGAGGCGCGCCGCTCCTCCTTGGCCAGCCCATGGTTGGAATCCCAGATCGCGTCGGCCGCCGGCGCCTTGTCCACCCCCAGCATGAACGACACCGGCGCCTTGCCCTTGCCTTCCGCGATCGCCGCCATCGCCCGGCCGGATGCCACCGACTTGTCGATCGCCAGCACTCCGCCGCCGTCGTCGGCGTCGTTGGCCTCGTCGTCGCGGTGCTTGATCAGCAGCCAGTTCGTCCGTTTGCCGCCGAACTTGTCGTTCTTCATGCGCACCAGCACGAAGCTGCCCTTGAGCCGCTGCCCGGCGAGCACGAATTTCAGCTCGCCGTCCTTGAGCGATTGCTCAGGCGGCTTGTCCTGCTCCGGCGCCCAGAAGCCGCGGTCGAACAGCTGCACCGTGCCGCCGCCGTATTGGCCTTTGGGGATGGTGCCCTCGAAGTCGCCGTAGCCCAGCGGGTGGTCTTCGACCTCCACGGCAAGGCGCTTGTCCGACGGGTTGAGCGACGGCCCCTTCGTGACCGCCCAGGACTTGAACACGCCGTCGAGCTCGAGCCGCAGGTCGAAGTGCAGCCGCGTCGCGTCGTGCTTCTGCACCACGAAGCGCAGCTGCTCCGACGGTTCGACGCCGTCCGCGCCGCGCGGCTCGGCCGTCTTCTGGAAGTCGCGCTTGGCCTCGTAGCGGCTGAGATCCGTGGCTTTGGCCATGCGCTACGCTACCCCTCGATGACCCAAGTCGCCGAACGGCGACACCACACCCCCGTGGGACACACCCTTTGGCGAGTGCCCCTGCCCTTTTAGCGGCGCGGCGGCGCGATGCGGCGCAGCACGATCGTGTGTCTCTGGTAAAATGACCTCCTAAGGCAGCTGGTTCCCGCCGCGACTTCTCTCCGAGACGCGGCGATGACGGCGCTGCACGACCAGCGCTACACTGCGCTTCGCTCATCCAGTTCACCTTCGACACCTTTTACGCAGAGCGGCTACACCATCGCTCGCAACCCCGCCCATCAGCACTTTCGCGATCGACGCTTTTAGGCGGTAAAGGTCTTCAAGGAGAGCTTGGTTCGGTGTCGCGACGACGTCTGCGTCCTCTTCGACCGGCCGTCATTCCGCGAGTTTTCATCCTGTTTTCGGAGTGATCATGATATTCGCCGCGATAATCGAATACGGGAATAGCAGAGATCAGTTAAAGGATGTTCACCCCGGTCATCGGGATTATCTTCGCACCTTCCTCGAAAACGGTCGATTACGCGCCGCTGGACCTTTCTCCGACGATGCTGGCGCCTTGTGGGTGCTGGAAGCCGCAAGTGCAGAGGAGGTGGAAGAGATCGTTCAAGGAGATCCGCTTGTTGAAGCCGGTGTCATCACGAGCTGGAAGATCCGTCCTCTTTCCTATTGGTCAGCCACAGCGGCGAGAGGCATGAAGTAGGCGGCAGCCGCCAGCGTCGCCTCGCGCTCGCGGCACCTGGAGCGGCTCAGCTTTCTCGCATCTCAGCCGGTGCTTACCTCATCGTTTCAAGCGGCGGTGCCGTGCTCTCCTTCGGAGCCGGCACCTGCGCAACGCTCCAGCGTCATGTACACTGTTTCGTGATAGCCTTGCACGGCGACGAGATCGACGGCTCCACGCCTCCCAATGTGCTGTTCGCTGGCCGCGAAGGTGGCGTCCGACAGACTCATCTCGTTTTGAGCTTAGGAACTTCGGCCTAACGTGCGCCTTAGCCCCATAGCTGCGGCGTCCCGCCGACGGCCTTCCCAGAAAAAAGAAGAATATGGCAACGAACCGACGTTCCGTTCTGGCCAGTGCCGCCGCGCTGGCCATTGCTCCTATTGTCACGGCCATGGCCCAATCATCAGCGCTAGCGGGTGCCGAGACGCGGACACCCACGCCAGCGATGCCGGACGTTTCCGACGTTCGTACCGCGAAGGAATTCGCTGCGGGCGTGATCGGACCTGCTGAGCTGTCGCTTGCAACCAGCAAGATCGCCGTCGAAAGGGCTACCAACCCGATGGCCAAGGAATTCGCGGGGTTTGAACTCACGGAAGCGATCGCCGTGACCAAGGTCCTCAAGGAGCTTGGTACGACCGTGCCGGCTCCCGACGAAAAGGCACAAGCAACCTTGGCCAAGATCAAGAATGCGCATGAGGGCGCGGCGTTCGATCGCGACTACATCACTGCCCAGGTTGAGAATCACAAATTCTTGCGCGCCCTCGCTACCGCATATCTCAAGAACGCATCGAGTGAGACGAGAGAGATGGCTGAGCTACAAGGGCAGCACCTTGCCACCTTGGCGTTGGCGACCTTCAAGGAGCACGTCTTGCTCACGGAACGCATCTTGGGTGACCTGCGGGCCTAATAGGTATGCCGGCGGAGCAATGATCCGCCGGCTCTGCCCTTTATCGTCGAAAGCGTTACGATAGCTATCGCGATTGTTCGGATTTATTCCGACACTGCTAAGAAGACGGAAGATTTCGACGCAAGATTATGAGGCGCGGCCAGCAAGGCTCGGGGATCGACGAAGGCGCGATCCAAATGGACGGCATAGGACCGCGAGTCTGCTTCGTCGGTTCATGCCTACAGATACACCTGTTGGGTGAGCCGCAATGCGGAAGGCCGCCATCTCCACGTCGTCACCGAAACTTCGGATCGCAATCCTCGGCGCCGGGAGGATCGGTAGCACCGTCGCTTTTCAACTTGCCCGCACCGGCTGTCACGATGTCTCGGTTATCGCTCGGCCAGGGTCAGTTCGCTTGCATCAGCTCGAACGCGACGGGGCGATCATAGATGTGAAAGGTGAGCAGGCCAGCGTTCGGGTTGCCGATCGCCTCGATGAGCACACCTCCTACGATCTCGTTATCGTCACGCTCCTGGCCCATCAGATCGATGCGGTAATCCCGGCCCTTCAGCGCAGCGTGACAGCCTGCATCCTGTTCATGTTCAACACCTTCCAGCCAGAATGGCTACAGGAGGCGGTCGGCATCGACCGCTGCGCCTTTGGGATGCCGTTCGTGCAGGCGACGCTGGCCCGAGATGGGAAGCTCAAGGCGACCATCGGCGCAGGCGGTCAGAAGACCTTACTCAGTCAGCAGCATTGGGTTGATGTGTTCGTCGAGGCCGGGTTGCCCGCAAAACTCGAAGTCGACATGCCACTCTGGCTTCGTTGCCACGTGCCATTGTGCGTCGCCTTCGAAAGCGTGAGTGTCGCTGGCATGCGGCGCGGAAGGGGCGCATCGTGGAGCGAAGCGCTCACCGTGGCGCGCGGTGTTCACGCAAGTTACCGCCTGATCAAGGGGCTCGGGTATCGGATCTATCCTCGATCCAAAAGAAATATCGAGCGCAGCCCAACCGTGAGCATAGCGGCCCTGCTTTGGTCGATGTCTCGCGTCCGCTCGTTCCGCGAACTTCTGGCGACGGGGGAAGCCGAGTGCTGCGCGCTGGTCGCCGTCATGGTCGAAGCGGGGGCGCACGCAGTGCCGCCCCTCGGTACGTCCGCGATCGGCGCCATGGAGCCGTCATGATGCGCTGAACGTTGGAAGTGGGTGTAAAGCGGACGCTCCGCAGGTTGGATGCGAAGCTTGCAAAGCGGACCTTCAACGCTCAGCCTGTAAATATCTACTTCAGCTTGGCGGTGAAGCAAAGCTGCCTGTTCACTCGCTGGTTGACCTCAGGCCATCATACGCCCGGATGCGCTCGTCATCGCACCGGATGCCGCAACATAGAGATGTGTCCAGGCGGCGCGTGTCGGCTCGTCAAAAGCGTCCCCTAGACCTTTGGCCAGTGTCCACAGCAGGGCGGCCCCAACCGGCTCGTAGTCTGCCGCCTTCACGCCGTATGTCTCGTGACGCAGCCCGAGATCGGCCAGCGTTTCGAGCAACGCGTCCGTGTTGTCGAGCGACTTCACCAACATGCTCAACATCATAACCAGCTTCTGTCGCTGCGCGTGGCTGTCGGATCGGAAAAGGTTTTGCAGCGATGGTGCGATCTCAAAGAGGCGATTGTAAAACAGCACAGCGACCGTCTCTCCCAACGGCCGAACCTTCGCCCAACTATCACGGATAAGCGTAATATCCGAGGAACTGAGGACCGTATTGGCTACCTTCGGCGATGGCAGCGGTAAGCGGATGACCTTGCTGTCGGATTGCATCGGCGTCGGACCAGAAGGAATAACCGGCTGTTTCCATTCAGAAGCAGGGTCGAATTCGCGCATCGCCAGCTGAATACCTGTCTCTGCGAGGATCGCCAGAACGTTTTCCGCAACGCTATTGTAGGCTCCAGAGTTAGTATGAATATTAAGGTTGAGAAAGTAACGGACGCGATAGCGGATGCCGTAATCCTCGACGCCTATAATGACGACGCTCGGCGGCGGCTGTTCCAGCACCATCCCAGTCTCGGCCGCACGCAGCGCGCCGTCCCGCATGGTCCGACGAGCCGTTTGGGTATTGACATGCGCGGGCAGCACGAACTCTACTCGATCTCGCGAGACGGTGTTGGGCGTTGCATGGTTCTTGATCGTCGATCTCGCCACGATACTGTTGGGGATCGATACGACGTCATTGTCTCGCGTCTGAAGTTGTGTTGTTCGCCAATTCATATTTCGGACTTGGCCTTGAACAGGGCTGCCGCTGACGCTTATGCTGACGTGGTGGCGAATACGAAAGGGTCTCTCAAGGTTGAGCAAAATGCCCGAGAACAGATCGAGGATGAGATTCTGTAGAGCGATGCCGAGCACAACCGTCAGCACGCCAGAAGCGGCGCCAATCGAGGCGGGTGACAGATCAAGCGTGTGAGCTAGAAAATACAACAGGAAAGCCGCCGAGATCGCGACATTCACTGCCGCCCGTTCGAGCGCCGATGTTGGATTGCCGCTGCGTCTTTCAAGCGGTCGCCAGACGACCAGTGGCAAAAGTGCAATGATGAAGGTTGCAATCAGGGCAAGCCAGAGTGCAGAATCGACAACAAGGACGGTTTTGATGGTCTCTGGCACGAGTTCAGGGGCAAGATAAGTTTCGAAGACTGTCTGGCCGGATGCAAGTAGCAGCGCAAAGGCTGCCTGAACCGTGAACCAACGCCAAGGCGACGACCAGTAGCCGAAGCGCGCCAGCACAGGCAGAGCAACGAGCAGGCCGGTCACGGCGAGCATCACCGGCAAAGCCAGTTTCTGAGGTATGAACTTCTGGATAATTTGATACAGGCTGGGTGATACCGGCTTCAAAGTATAGCTGGCAACGATCTCGCCGTGCGAGAGCTGTGAGCCGACTACTTCCGGATCACCGAGCGTCGCACGAATGATGCGGCGTGCTACAAGATTGGACGACGTTACTGCCCAGGCTCCGTCCGTCGTCAGCGCACGCTCGTCCTCGCCGGGCTGAAGGTTGGACCCTTCATCGTCAGGAAACAGAAGTACATTGCTTAAGGGCTTCGCTGCATCAACGATGCGAATGGCAACATGATTGTGCCCGGAGATCAGATCGGCTGATGTCGCGCGGTATCTGAACGTACCCGCTACGCGATAGCGTGCGTAATCCAAGTTGTTGGTTTTGCGCAGCACGACGGCTTCGCCCAGTGTGAGGGGACTGACTGCATCGGGAAACGTGAAATCGGCGGCGTTCGGCAAATCGTAACCGATGAACCAGACGTCGAGGTCAGCAGTGAATGTCTCGCGCTGGTTGTCGAGCGATCCAAGTGAACGGACGCTCATCCCGACTCGCAGCACCGCCGCTTGCGGCGTCGCAGGGAACCCGCTGGTTTCCTTGCTGGCCATCTCTGGCTCGGCTGGCGTCGTGAAGTAGCCGAGCGCGGACATCATGCCGAGCGCGACACCCAACAGGACGAGCAAGCACGTGAGAAGGCGATAGATACGAATTTGTTTCAAGACCATCTCTTAGCCTCTATGCGGCTTGCCGTTGGTACGGCTACTCATCCAAGAAGGCAAAATGGAGCGAACTCGTTTGTGCCTCATGTTGCGGCAGGGGCGCTTCCAAAAGCAGCATACGTGCTTTTATCAGGCAAAGTATGTGCAACACGGCCATTATATGAGTGAGCACGACATTTCGCGATATTGTCACAAAGCCGCGATCTAGCTAGCCTTCAAACTCGCCTATTTGTTTGCGGCACACTGCGGCCAGGACCAAGGAACGATTGCGTGACCACGGGCTATCTTGCGGCGGCTCTCCTATTCATCGTTGCCTGCTCGGTCGGCGCTTTCGTCGTGACGACCAGACCCAGGTTCATCACGCTCCTTGGCCGGGTCGGGACGATGCCACCGCCGATGATCGGTGCCATCAGCATTCTATTTGGCTTGTTCATCGGGTTTAGCTCCGCCGAGATAGGCCAGCGCGCCACGAACCTCCGTCTATCGACGCAGCGGGAGGTCAGCGCCGCGCGCTCTATCCTGAACTTCACGACCGGCATCGGTCCGCGTGCAAACACCGTCCGGGAAGCCGTGATCGAGTACCTTCAAGTCGTGACGACGACAGAAACCAACTGGCTGAGGGACAAGGCGACCGGCGAGGCGCCCGGCAATCAGCCTATCTACTCGCTCAATCTCATCACCACCGGTTTTGTCCAGCAGCCCGGCGTATCGGACGTGCTCAAAGGCGTGCTGATGAGCCGTGTCGAAGACCTGACCAACGCTCGGACGGAACGCCTCACGCTAAGCCGCGCCTCGGGCAGCATTCCGCAGTGGGTCGGGTTGACGGCACTCGCGATCGTCACGATCCTCGTCGGCGCGGTCTCGGCGGGACCGGTCGGAGGGCGCGTAATCTTCTTAGCGGGCTACTCTGCGACCGCCCTCGTTGCACTGCTCTATCTCGGTTTTACCGATAGCCTGCTCGGCGCTAGTTCCAAGCAGCAACAATCGGCGCCGTTCGAAGCTCTGCTCGTACAAACGCCCGCCGTCGGCGCGTCGGGAGAGGACACGATGGCGCGAATGCGTGAGGGCGGTACCATCGTGCTCGGGGCTCGAACTGACGCGTTTCCCTTTGCCTACGCCAACGGCAGCGGCGAGGTCGTTGGCTACAGCGTTGATCTTTGCAAAGCGATAGTGGAGGACATCCGCACCAGCGCGGGCCTTGGTCCGGTTCGCATCCAGACCCTTACGTTGAGCCCGGCCAATCGCGTGGCCATGGTGGTCAACGGAACCGCCGACATCGAATGCGACCTGTCTACGGACAACAGTGGGCGCGAGAGCCAAGTCGCCTTCATCCCCGGCGTTTTCTACGGCAAAACGCAAGTGTTGACGAATAGCACGTCGGGAATCGGCGCGGTGAAGGACCTGCACGGCAAGCGGCTGATCGCCGTGTTCGGCTCAACCAACATTCAGGCGGCGGCGGACCTGAACGCTTCGCAGCATCTCGGTTTGAGCGTGGTGCCCGCCAAGGACACGCCCGACGCCCTTCGCATGCTCGACGCAGGCCAGGGCGACGCGGTGATTTCCTCGGACATCCTCATCAAGGGCCTGCTCGCGAAGGAACCGCATCCTGACACGCGAACGGTCTTCGATGCCGGACTTGGTGTGCGCAACTACGGCCTGATGGTGCGCAAGGACAACGCCGCCTTCAAGGCGTCGATAGTTCAGGCGCTCAAGCACGTCATGAGCAGCGGCTTGTTTGAGAAAGACTACGCGCGTTGGTTCGAAACTCCGATTTCGCCTGACAACATCAACCTCATGTTGCCAATGAGCCCAAGCTTGCAGCAGACCGTTCATGCCGCACAATCAGAGGTGATAAAGTAGCAAGCCTTCTCAGGCGATCAAATGGCTGCTTCCAAGCCCCGCATTTGTCGCTCGGAACGGCGAAGCCAGCTCCGCCACTACCATTAAGGCGTTGAGCGCCATGGAGCCGTCATGATGCGCTGAACGTCGGAAGTGGGTGGTAAGCGGACCTCAACCATGTCAGGGCACGGTGTCGATGCCCGTCTACGGAGTGAGCGCGAGTGGGGAAGTTCACGATAGGGCGGACTAGCGTGAGGAAGGTGCACGAACTCGACCTCGACGGCTTCGCCGCCACTCGGCTTCTCCCCGACCTCGATCCATCCCTGCCGACCCGCCGTCCCGAGTGGTTTGTCCCCGGCACCTACGACGAGAAAGGTCACATTCCTCTCAGCGTCCACAGTTGGCTGGTGGAGCACGACGGTGCAGCGATCCTGATCGACACCGGCGTGGGCGCAGACAAGTCACGACCCAGTATGCCTGTTCTCGACCATCTCCATCAGCCGTATCTGGACCGCTTGGCGCAAGCTGGCGTCGAGCCGGAGCAGATCGACTACATCCTTCTCACGCATATCCATGCTGATCATGTCGGGTGGAACACGCGTCTCGTTAACGGAGCTTGGTCGCCGACCTTCCCGAACGCGACGGTGATCTGTTCCGATCTGGAATGGTCTTACAGCGCGGCGCTCGCCGCTGGCGACGGGGCCGCAGTCGCAAAGGTGCGCAATCAGGCTGGTGTCGGCGAGGCGGCCCGTGTTCCAACTCCAGGCGTCTTCGACGACAGCCTACGGCCGCTGGCCGACACCGGGCGTCTCCGTCTCGTTAAGGTGAACGGGCAGGAGGTATTGCCCGGCGTCCGTTTTGTCGGCACGCGCGGTCACAGCATCGATCACGCGACGATCGAGATCACGTCAGATGGCGCTACAGCCATTTTCGGCGGTGACATCCTGCATCACCCGGTTGAAGTTTATCAGCCCGAACTCGTCTCGATGTTCTGCGAGTTCCCGGAACTGGCGCGTGCATCACGCAGGCGGGTCCTGGAACAAGCAGCGGCGAACAAGAGCCTCTACTTCAGCAGCCATTTCCCGTTAAGCTCCGTCGGACGCATCGAAGCGACCGACGGCGGTTTTTGCTGGAGGTTCGAGCCCGACTGATCATCGCGGTTCGCTACCGACCTTGAGT
>CAXTQM010000043.1:0-11146 GCA_964246205.1 uncultured Beijerinckiaceae bacterium
GTCGGCCAGCGCCACCTCGGCGTCGGTGCGGGAGGAAACGATGCGTGCCGGCATGGCGCTCACTCCGCCGCCGTCTTGGTGGCGAAGTCGCCGTAGCCGGTCTGCTCGAGTTCCAACGCCAGCTCCTTGCCGCCGGTCTTGGCGATCTTGCCGCCGCTCATCACGTGCACCGTATCAGGCACGATGTAGTTCAGCAGCCGCTGGTAGTGCGTGATAAGCAGGAACGAGCGCTTGCCGTCGCGCAACTTGTTCACGCCCTCCGACACGATGCGGATGGCGTCGATGTCGAGGCCGGAATCGGTCTCGTCCATGATCGCGACGGCAGGCTCCAGCAGCGCCATCTGCAGGATGTCCATGCGCTTCTTCTCGCCGCCGGAGAAGCCGACGTTGAGGGCGCGCTTCATGATGTCCTTGCGGATCTCCAGCACGCCGGCCGCCTCGTTGACCTTCTTCATAAAGGCCGGCGTGGTCAGCTCCTCCTCGCCGCGGGCTTTGCGCTGCGCATTCAGCGCCGCGCGGAAGAAGGTCATCGTGCCGACGCCAGGAATCTCGACCGGGTACTGGAAAGCCAGGAAAACGCCAGCCGCGGCGCGTTCCTCGGGCTCCATCTCGAGAATGTTCTCGCCGTTGAGGATGATCTCGCCGCCCTCGACGTCGTAGTCGGACTTACCGGCGATGACGTAGGCCAGCGTCGACTTGCCAGTCCCGTTCGGCCCCATGATCGCGGCGACCTCGCCGTCGCGGACGGTGAGATTGAAGTCGTCGAGGATTGTGTTGCCCTCGATGGAGACGGTGAGATTTCTGATGTCGAGCATGGGTGGTCCGTAACGTAGGGTCGGCGCCTGTCGCGGAAGGGGCCGCTTTCGCGGCCCCTTGGCTTCGAGGCTAGGACGAAGGTCGCGTTCGGCTCAGCCGACGCTGCCCTCGAGCGAGATGGCGATAAGCTTCTGCGCCTCGACGGCGAACTCCATCGGCAGCTGCTGGAGCACGTCGCGGACGAAACCGTTGACGATCAGCGCCGTCGCCGCCTCCGGGTCGAGCCCGCGCTGCTGGCAGTAGAACAGCTGATCGTCCGAGATCTTCGACGTCGTCGCCTCGTGCTCGAACTGCGCCGTGTCGTTGCGCGCCTCGATGTAGGGCACGGTGTGTGCGCCGCACTCGTTGCCGATCAGCAGCGAGTCGCAATTGGTGAAGTTGCGCGCGCCGGTCGCCTTGCGATGTGCCGTCACCTGGCCGCGGTAGGTGTTCTGCGAATGCCCGGCCGAGATGCCCTTGGAGATGATCCGGCTCGTCGTGTTCTTGCCGAGGTGGATCATCTTGGTCCCCGAATCGACCTGCTGCTTCCCGTTGGAGATCGCGATCGAGTAGAACTCGCCGCGCGAGCCGTCGCCGCGCAGGATGCAGGAGGGATACTTCCAGGTGATCGCCGAGCCGGTCTCGACCTGCGTCCACGAAATCTTCGAGTTCTTGCCGCGGCAATCCCCGCGCTTCGTCACGAAATTGTAGATGCCGCCCTTGCCCTCGGCATCGCCGGGATACCAGTTCTGCACCGTCGAGTACTTGATCTCCGCGTCGTCATGCGTGACCAGCTCGACCACGGCGGCATGCAGCTGGTTGTCGTCGCGCTTGGGTGCCGTGCAGCCCTCGAGATACGACACGTAGGCGCCCTTGTCGGCGATGATCAGCGTGCGCTCGAACTGCCCGGTGTTCTCCTCGTTGATGCGGAAATACGTCGACAGCTCCATCGGGCAGCGAACGCCCGGCGGGATGTAGACGAATGAGCCGTCGGAGAAGACCGCGGCATTGAGCGTGGCGTAGTAGTTGTCGGACGTCGGCACGACGCTGCCGAGATACTTCTTCACCAGCTCGGGGTGCGTGTGCACGGCCTCGGAGATCGGGCAGAAGATCACGCCGGCCGTGGCGAGCTCCTTCTTGAAGGTGGTGACCACCGAAACCGAGTCGAACACGGCATCGACGGCGACACGACGCTCCTTCACGCCCTCAACACCGGCGAGGATTTCCTGCTCGTGAAGCGGGATGCCGAGCTTCTTGTAATAATTGAGCAGTTCGGGATCGACATCCTCGAGCGACATAGGCCCAGTCACGCTTTTCGGCGCGGCATAGTAGGTGATCTCCTGGAAGTCGATCTTCGGATAGCCGACGCGCGCCCAGTTCGGCTCCTCCATGGTCAGCCAGCGGCGGTACGCCTCGAGGCGCCACTCGGTCATCCAGTCCGGCTCGCCCTTCTTGGCCGAGATGAAGCGCACGATCTCCTCGCTGAGACCCTTGGGCGCCTTGTCCATCTCGAACTGCGAGAAAAACCCGTACTTGTATTCGGTGACGTCGAGCGCCTTGACGCTGTCGACGGTCTCCTGAACGGCAGCCATTCAACTCTCCTTCGTCCGACCGATGACGGCCGGAAATCTCACGCCGCGATGCGCGGCCTCATCGTCTTCACAGCCCGCGCGAAAGCCTCCGCGAAAGCGTCGATATCCTCGTCCCGGGTGGTCCAGCCTAGGCTGACCCGGATCGTTCCCACAGCCAGCGCGTCGGGCACGCTCATCGCACTCAGCACATGCGAGGGCCTGACCCTTCCCGCGGCGCAGGCTGAACCTGCCGAGACCGCGATGCCGTCGAGGTCGAGCTTCATCAGCAGGACCTGCGCGTCGATACCCGGCGCGGCGAAGCTCAACGTGTTCGGCAGACGTCGGGCCAAGGCGCCGAACACGACGGCGCCCGGTATCGTCTCGACCACCATAGTCTGCAGGCGATCGCGCCATGCCGCGAGCTGTTCGCCGCCAGCGAAACGTCGCCGCTCCGCCGGTGCGCAGGCCGCAGCCAAGCCAGCGATTCCGACGATGTTTTCGGTGCCAGACCGAAGCCCCCGCTCCTGCCCACCACCGCGAACGACGCCATGACTGAGATGGGGACGACCCGGTGCGAAACACAGGGCGCCGACCCCTTTGGGGCCGCCGAACTTGTGCGCCGAAATCGCCAGAGCATCGGCGCCGAACAGGTTGATGTCGCACTCGATTTTGCCTGCGGCCTGGACCGCGTCACAGACCGCAACGCCGCCGGCCGCCCTGACGATGGCGGCGGCCTCGGCGACCGGCTGGACCACGCCGGTCTCGTTGTTTGCAGCCTGCAGCGCGAGCATGACCGGTCGGCCCGCGACCATCCGCTCCAACGCATCGAAATCTAACACGCCGTCGCGGTCGAGCGGCACGGTTTCGGCTCGCGCGCCGAAACGATGGCCGGCCAGCACGGCAGGGTGCTCGCCGGCGCTCATCAGCAGCCGTTCGCACGACGCCGCGCGCGAGAAGTCGGGAGTCAACACCATGTTGAGCGCCTCGGTCCCGCCCGAGGTGAAGATCACATCCTCCACGGCAGCACCGGTCAGGCCCGCGACGGCGCGGCGGGCTTCGTCGATTGCCGCACGGGCGACACGCCCCTCGGCGTGGATCGAGGACGGGTTGCCGGAAAGCTCGAAGGCAGCGGTCATGGCGGCGCGCGCCGCGGGATGCAGCGGCGTCGTGGCGTTGTGATCGAGATAGTGGCGTACGCTCACGACGTTCCCGGTTTCGGCCGTTTCGGCCCTTCGAAACACTTGCTTCGCGCCACGCTCGCCATGCTAGAAGGCGAACGCCATTCAGGTCCAAAGGACCGTCGACGAGGCTCTCTCCGACGCCCGGAAGTGTTAGAATTATTCTAACGGTCTATGCGCCGAGGCTGAGGTCGTCAAGAGAGCGGCATCGTTCCCGCGCACCGATCGTGCGTGACCGGACCGCGCGGCCTTCCAGGAGTTTCGATGCCCGAAGTCATCTTCAACGGCCCCGCCGGCCGTCTCGAAGGCAGGTTCCATCCGGCGCCCAAGCGCAACGCGCCGATCGCCATCATCTTGCATCCGCATCCGCAGTTCGGCGGCACGATGAACAACCAGATCGTCTACAACCTCTATTATGCCTTCGCCGAGCGCGGCTTCTCCGTGCTGCGCTTCAACTTCCGCGGCGTCGGCCGCAGCCAGGGAGCCTTCGATCACGGCGCCGGCGAATTGTCGGACGCCGCTTCCGCGCTGGACTGGGCGCAGGCCATGCACCCGGAGGCCCGCGCCTGCTGGATCGCCGGCGTCTCGTTCGGCTCCTGGATCGGCATGCAGCTTCTGATGCGCCGCCCCGAGATCGAGGGCTTCATCTCCGTGGCGCCGCCTGCCAACCGGTTCGACTTCTCGTTTCTGGCGCCCTGCCCCTCCTCCGGCCTGTTCGTTCACGGCGACATCGACCGCGTCGCGCCGTTGAAGGAGGTCATGGGCTTGATCGAGAAGCTGAAGACTCAGAAGGGCATCCTGATCGAACACGCGGTTATCCCCGGCGCCAACCATTTCTTCGAGAATCGGGTGGACCCGCTGATCTCGGAGGTCGGCCTCTATCTCGATAAGCGCCTCGGCAACCCGCCGCGCCTGCCGACGCCCACCCGCAGCGACCCTGTGAGCGACAGAAGCTGACCTCTCACGCGTTGGGCAGGTGCTGGGCCAGCGCCTGCAGCACCGCCATGCGCACCGCCACGCCCATCTCGACCTGCTCGCGGATCAGGCTCTGCGCGCCGTCGGCAACGGTCGAGGAAATCTCGACACCGCGGTTCATCGGGCCGGGGTGCATGACCAGGGCGTCAGGCTTGGCTACGGCCAGCTTGATCTCGTCGAGCCCGAAGAAGTGGAAATACTCCTTCATCGAGGGCACGAAGCCGCCGTGCATGCGCTCGCGCTGCAGCCGCAGGCACATCACGATGTCGGCGTCGCGCAGGCCGCTTTTCATGTCGCGGTAGACCTCGACGCCCATGTCCTCGATGCCGGCCGGCAGCAGCGTCGAGGGCGCGACCACCCTCACTCGCGCGCCCATCAGCGCCAGCAGCAGGATGTTGGAGCGGGCGACGCGCGAATGCAGGATGTCGCCGCAGATCGCCACAACCAGCCCCTCGATGCGGCCCTTGTTGCGTCGGATGGTAAGGGCGTCGAGCAGCGCCTGGGTCGGGTGCTCGTGGGCGCCGTCGCCAGCGTTGACCACGGCGCAATCGACCTTGCGGGCGAGAAGGTGCACGGCGCCGGCCTGATGGTGGCGCACCACGATGATGTCGGGGCGCATGGCGTTCAGCGTGATCGCCGTATCGATCAGAGTCTCGCCCTTCTTCACGCTGGACGTGCCGACCGACATGTTCATGACGTCGGCGCCGAGCCGCTTGCCCGCGAGTTCGAACGAGGACTGCGTGCGCGTCGACGACTCGAAGAAAAGGTTGATCTGGGTGCGCCCGCGCAAGGTCGAGCGCTTCTTCTCGACTTGGCGCGAGACGGCGACCGCCTCCTCGGACATGTCGAGCAGCGCGTTGACCTCGGGCACCGTCAGACCGTCGATGCCGAGCAGGTGCCGGCTGGTGAACGTCGGGGCGAGCGCAGCTGTCATCGGGGCAAGCCTATCGTGGCGCCGGGCGGGCTTGTCAAAGCGCGCGACGCACGACGGGCGGAACGGCGACGACGAGGTAGAGCGCGATCAAGCCCGCCACGGCCCAGAAGAAACCGGACGGCGGTAGCCAGTCGAGCCCGGCGCCGATGATCGGTGGCCCGACCAGCATGCCGGCGGCATAGGTCATGACGTAGGCCGAATTGGCGCTGGCGAGATCGGCGCCGCGGAAGCGCGCGCTGAGCTCGCCGAGCCCGACGGGGTAGAGCGCCCCGACGATGCCGCCCCACAGCAGCAGCAGCACCTCGAAGAGCGGCACGGAGCGGATGCCGAGCACCGCCAGCAGCGCGGCCCCGCCCAAACCGGCCAGCGCGAGCCCTACCAGCAGCAGGCGCCGGTCGACGCGGTCGGCGACGAGGCCGATCGGCAGCTGCAACGCACTGTTGCCGACGATGAACAGGCTTGCGAACAGCGCGCCCTCCGCGATGCCGGCGCCGGCGCGCAGGGCGTAGACCGGCAGCAGGCTCATGCCGGCAACCTCGATGGAGCCGTGCAGCAGGGCGGCGAGCGTCGCCGCCGGCGCGGCCTTGAGGAAGAAGAAGAGCGAGCGGCCGCTGCGTTCCTCGAGCGGGGGCGCGCCGCGGGCGTTCAGCGCCAGCGGGATCGTCGAGACGGCGAACAGCGCGGCGGCGACCAGGAACGGCAGGTTGCCTGCGGTGCCGGTGACCGCCAGAACCAGCGGTCCGACGGCGAAACCAGCCGCCAGCGTCGTCACGTAGCAGCCGATGGCGAGTCCGCGCCGGCCTTCGGGCGTCGCAGTTGTGATCCAGAATTCGCTCAGCACGAACATGACGGTGACCGCCGCGCCTTCGACGAAGCGCAGCACCAGCCAGGCCCCATAGTCGTCCGTGACGGTGAACAGCGCCAGCGAGACCGCGCCGACCAGGAGCGACATGAACAGCAGCCTGGCCACGCCGAGGCATCGGGCTGCCAGCGGGATGAAGGGCCCGGCCAGCAACGTCGCCACGCCACCCGCCGCCGTGTTGAAGCCGATCGCACGGGCAGTGAAGCCGGCCCCATCGAGCCGTACCGCGATCAGCGCGATGGTCAACGACAGCCCGCAGCCGACGATGGTGGCGACGACGATGGCGCCGGCGATGGTGCGCCACGCGGCACCGCGGACGACCACTTCCCTGGAGAACGTCAAGAGCCGGCTTCAGGCCGCGGTCCGAACCACTCTCTCCACATCGAGCTCGACCTCGTCCGTCGAAACGGGCGCACGGTGGGCCGTCTCGAACCCGTGCATGCGCAGCGCCCATTGGTAGGCGATCAACATGCTCTTGAAGACCGGCAGAAGCCAGAGGCAGAGCACCACGACGAGCAACGGCCAAATCGCAAAGTGGAAGGCCATCGGCAGGTCGGGCCAGATATCGTCGACGACGAGCAGCGCCGCCACCAGGATGTGGGCGACGACGAAGATCGTGATGTACTGCGGGAAGTCGTCGGCGCGGTGATGGTGCAGTTCCTCGCCGCACGCCGGACAAGCGCTGTGCGACTTGAGATAGCCGTCGAGGATTTTGCCCTCACCACACGCCGGGCAGCGCTTACGAAGCCCCCGCTTCACCGCGAGCTTGGCGCTCCGCTTTGGCAGGATGGGACCCACGGGCGCGCCGTCCATCTCGCCGGATCTGTGGGACGTTGTCATTAAGCCTTCGGTGGCCTGGCTCTGAAGGACGACCTGCTTCCGCAAACTTAACCGTTGCGTCGCGATCGGGAAGAGGACCGAACGTCACGCGGCCCGCGCCCCGCCAGCGCGGCCCTGCGGCGCGGCGCCGTGCCGTCGCCGTCCACCACCTCGAAGCGCAAGGCTCCGGCGAACGGTGCTGCCTCGACCAGCTTGACGGTGATGGCGTCCCCGAGTCGCAGCGCCGTGCCGGAGCGCGAGCCGACCAGAGCGTGCATCGCCTCCTCGTAGCGAAAATACTCGTCGCCGAGCGTCGCCGCCGGCACGAAGCCGTCGGCGCCGGTGTCGGCGAGCTTCACGAAGAGCCCGGCGCGGGTCACGCCGGCGATGCGCCCCTGGAACACCGCGCCGACCTTGTCGGCGAGGTGGGTGGCGATGAGCCGGTCGATCGTCTCGCGCTCGGCCGCCATGGCGCGGCGCTCGGCCGCCGAGATGCGCTCGGACACCTCGGCGAGTTCGTCCTTGGCGACGTCGGGCAGCCCGCCCGCGCCGAGCCTGCAGGCGCGGATCAGCGCGCGGTGCACGACCAGGTCGGCGTAGCGGCGGATCGGGGAGGTGAAATGGGCGTAGCGGCGCAGGTGCAGGCCGAAATGGCCGTAATTGTCGGCCGTGTATTCGGCCTGAGCCTGGGAGCGCAGCACCACGTCGTTGACGATCTGCTCGTGCTCGGTACCGCGCACCTTGGCGAGGATGCCGTTGAACTGGCCCGGCGTCATCACCTGCCCCTTGGCGAGCTTGATGCCGACGGTCTGCAGGAATTCGCCGAGATTGTGCAGCTTCTCGGCCGAGGGCTCGCCGTGAGCGCGGTAGATCAGCAGCTGGCGATGCTCCTCCAGGATCTCCGCCGCCGCGACGTTGGCGAGGATCATGAACTCCTCGATGAGCTTGTGGGCGTCGAGCCGCTCCGGCGTCAGCACGCGGTCCACCCGCCCCTCTGCATCGAGCACGATCTTGCGCTCGGGCAGGTCGAGATCGAGCGGCTGCCGGCGCTCGCGCGCCACCTTCAGCGCGACATAGGCCGCCCACAGCGGCCGCAGCACGCCCGCGAGCAACGGCCCCGTGGTGTCGTCCGGCGCGCCGTCGATCGCCGCCTGCGCCTGCCCGTAGGCCAGCTTGCCGTGCGAGCGCATGGTAATGCGGTGCATGGTATGGCCGTGCTTACGGCCGTCGGTGCCGATCCGCATGCGGATCGCCAGCGCCGGCCGGTCCTCGCCGCCGCGCAGCGAGCAGAGGTCGTTCGAGATGCGTTCGGGAAGCATCGGCACTACGCGGTCGGGGAAGTACACGGAGTTGCCGCGCTCCAGCGCCTCGCGGTCGAGCGCCGAGTTCGGCCGGACGTAGGCGGCGACATCGGCGATGGCGACGGTTAGCACGAAACCGCCGGCGTTGTCGGGGTCTTCGTCGGGCGCGGCGAAGACCGCGTCGTCGTGGTCCTTGGCGTCGGGCGGATCGATGGTGACGAGCGGCAGGTCGCGCCAGTCCTCCCGATCATCGTAGCCCATCGGCCGCGCCGCCTCGGCCTCGGCCAGCGTGTCCGGCTTGAAGACGTTGGGGATCTTGTGCGTGCAGATGGCGATGAGGCTGACCGCCTTCTCGCTCGCCAGCGAGCCGATGCGCTCCACCACCCGGCAGGCCGGAAGCCCGAGCCTGTCGCCGCGCAGCACGTCGACCGCGACGAGATCGCCGTCCTGAGCCTGAGCCTCGTCGCCGGCGCGCACGACGAAAGCGCCGCCACGGTTGGCGGTCTTCTTGTCGACGGGGAACACTTGGCCGCCGGTGCCCGGGCCGGAGCGGTAGATGCCGAGCACCTGGGTGCGCGCCTTGGCCAGCACCTTCACGACGCGGCCGGCGTAGGCCGGTTCCTCGCCGCGCGCGCCGTGCACGATCTCGGTGCGCACCAGGGCGCGATCGCCGAGCCCCGGGGTCGGCGTGCCGGGCTTCTGCCGACGCGGGATGTGCAGCACGATGGTCGGCGCCCTGCCGCCGGCCTCGTCCCAGTCCACCGGCTTGGCCAGCAGGTCGCCGTCGCGATCGCGCGAAAACACTTCGGCGACGAGCGTCGGCGGCAGCACACCGGGCCGCGTCAGCGACTTGCGCTTGCGCTCGATGGCGCCGTCGGCCTCCATCTCCTTGAGTACCTGTTTCAGGCCGATCTTGTCGGCCCCCTTGAGGCCGAAGGCGCGGGCGATCTCCCGCTTGCCGATTTTCGTCGGCGCGCGCTCGCCAGCCGCCTCGCGCTCGCGTGCCACGAAGGCGAGGATGTCTTCACGGGAAGGAGTGGGGACGGGAATGGGCGCCGGGCGCCTGATGATGCTCTTGGTCACGAGGGGCGCTCCTTCTCCCGCTCGCGGGAGAAGGTGGCCCGACGCAGTCGGGTCGGATGAGGGAGATTGGAGATGAGGCACGGACCTTGGCCAGAGTATAAATCTCGCCTCTTCCGGCGAGGCGCTCATCCGACCTCGCTTCGCGAGGCCACCTTCTCCCGCGAGCGGGAGAAGGAAGAGCCTGCACGGCCCTCAAGCCTTCTTCGCCTTGGCCGGAGCCTTCTTGGCGGCCGGCTTTTTCGCCATCGTCTTTTTGACCGGCGACGCCTTGGCAACCACCTTCTTCTTCACGCTGCTGCCGGCGCCTTCCTTGTCCTCCACGAGGCGGATCGCCTCCTCGAGCGTCAGGCTGTCCGGGGACATGTCGCGCTTCAGCGTGGCGTTGGTCTTGCCGTGGTTGACGTAGGGGCCGAAGCGGCCCTGGCGCACCGTGATTTGCCCGCCGTCTGGATGCTCGCCTAGAAGCCGGCCCTGCACCGACGATCCCGCGCCGCCGCCGCTCTCCTTGGCGGCGAGCAGCGCCACCGCGTCCTCCAGGGAGAAGGTCGTCGCGTCGGCGTCCTTGGGCAGGGTCGCGTTGGTCTTGCCGTGGTTCACGTAGGGGCCGTACCGCCCGGCCTTGAGCGCGACCGGGCCACCCGAGGGGTGATCGCCCAGCACCTTGCCGGCCTGCTCGCCGCCACCGAAACGGCGCCCGGTCAGCCCGCTCTCCTTGGCGACGATGAGGTCGATGGCGCGGTTGCCGCCGATCGTCAGCACGTCGTCGTCCTTGCCGAGGTTCGCGTAGGTCTTGCCGTGCTGCACGTAGGGCCCGTAGCGCCCGAGGTTGGCGAGGATCGGCTCTTTGCTCTCGGGGTGCCTGGCAACCTCGCGCGGCAGCGACAGCAGCGCCACCGCCTGCTCCAGCGTAACGTCTGCGGGCAGGAGATCCTTGGGCAGGGACGAGCGCTTGGGCTTCTCGCCCTCGGCCGGCTCGCCGAGCTGGATGTAGGGGCCGAAGCGGCCATCGCGCAACGTGACCTCCAGCTCGCTGTCGGGATGGAGGCCGAGCACCTTGGGGCCGCCGGCTTCGGCCTCGACGCCGTCAGCCTGGCCGATCTGGCGAGTGTATTTGCACTCGGGATAGTTCGAGCAGCCGACGAAGGAGCCGAACTTGCCGAGCTTCAGCGACAGCTGGCCGGTGCCGCAGAGCGTGCACTGGCGCGGATCGCCGCCGTCCGACCGCGCCGGGAAAATGTGCGGCCCCAGCACCTCGTTGAGATTGTCGAGCACCTCTGTCGTACGCAGGTCCTTGGTGCCGGCGATGGCTTCGGAGAAGTCGGCCCAGAAGTCCCGCAGCACGGCACGCCAATCGATCTCGTGATTGGAGATGCGGTCGAGCTTCTCCTCAAGGTCGGCGGTGAAGTCGTAGCCGACGTAGCGGGCGAAGAAGCTCTCGAGGAAGGCGATGACGAGCCGACCCTTGTCTTCCGGCACCAGCCGCTTCTTGTCGAGGCGGACGTATTCGCGCGCCTTCAACGTCTGCACCGTGGCATCGTAGGTCGAGGGCCGGCCGATGCCGAGCTCCTCCATTCGCTTGATGATCGTCGCCTCGGTGAAGCGCGGCGGCGGCTCGGTGTGGTGCTGGC
>CAXTQM010000044.1:0-7335 GCA_964246205.1 uncultured Beijerinckiaceae bacterium
ATATCCTGCAGGATCAGCGCCGCCGCTACACGGGTCATCAGGCCGGGATGCTTCTCCGCCTCGGCGCGCTCGGCCGCCGCCTGCGCCGCGGCGTTGCCGGCGGAACCCTGCCGCCTCGCAGCCGGCTTCACGCCGGTTCGCCGCTCGTCCACCAAATCAGCCTCGCGCATCCACCGCGACGATAGCATACCCGCCGCCGCCCGGCGAAACCATGACGCGCGACCGGTCAAGCACCGGCGACAAGAAGCCCGGCACTAAAGCTGGGCCTCGGTCGATGATCGTAAGCTACTGACCAGGCTTCGGGTTGGTCGGGCCGGGGGTCGATTGGCCGCTGGTGGAGCCGGCGTTTTTCTCCATCGGAGCCGCACCGGCCGAGGTGCCGGTGGTGGAGCCGGCAGAGCCGGTGCCCGCGCCCTGGGAGCCGCTGGCCTCGGAGCCGCCGCTGGCGCTGTTGTCCTTAGCGCTGCCGCCGAGCGTGGTACCGCCTTCGGCGAAGGCGGAAGTGGAGAACAGCAGGGATGCCGCCAGCAAGGCGGCGCTAGTAATCTTCATGGTCATCAGGGTCGTCCTCGGGCTGCCCGGAAGAGGCTCCGCGCTGCGATGAGATAAGCTGCGCTTCGATCTAAGCGAGGGCTGTCCAACGGCGGAATGTACCTGCCGCTGTACGGCCGACGGCTTAAACTTCTTTGTCCGGACGCAATTCTCGAGTCGAGCGGGCAGCTTGGCAGCCCTCGGCAAAGCTGACACAAGGCGCCCTTTCCGCCACCCGCTCCCGCGAAAGGTCCGCCGCGATGACAGTCTCCGAGAACCCCGCCGAGGTGATCCGCGACGGCGAGGGCGGCGGCAAGATCATCGACGGCAAGATCGCCGCGGCCCAGGTGCTGCTCGAGGTCACGGCGCGCGCCAAGACGCTGCTAGAGAAGGGAGTCAAGCCCGGCCTCGCCGTGGTGCTGGTCGGCGAGAACCCGGCGAGCCAGGTCTACGTCAAGGCAAAGGGCAAGGCGGCCAAGGAGGCCGGCTTCCATTCCGTGCAGCACGACCTGCCCAAGGAGACGTCGGAAGCCGACATACTCAAGCTGGTCGACGAGCTGAACAACGATCCCGCGATCCACGGCATCCTGGTGCAGCTGCCGCTGCCCGATCATGTCAACTCGACCAAGGTACTGGAGTCGATCGACCCCGAGAAGGACGCTGACGGCTTCCACCCGGTCAACGTCGGCCTGCTCGCGATCGGCTCGATGGAGCGGGCGCTGGTGCCGTGCACCCCGGCCGGCTCGCTGGTGCTGGTCGAGAAGGCGGCCGCCGCTCTCGGCCTGAAGCTCGACGGCATGAACGCCGTCATCGTCGGGCGCTCCAACATCGTGGGCAAGCCGATGGTGCAGCTGCTGCTGTCGAAGAACATGACGGTGACGGTGGCGCACTCGCGCACGAAGGACCTCGAGGGCGTGGTGCGCGCCGCCGACCTCGTAGTGGCGGCGGTGGGCCGGCCGGAGATGGTCAAGGGCGACTGGATCAAGCCCGGCGCCATCGTCATCGACGTCGGCATCAATCGAATACCGGGCGAGGGCCTCAACGCCCAGGGCAAGCCCAAAACCAAGCTCGTCGGCGATGTCGACTACGCCGGCTGCGCGAAGAACGCCGCCGCGATCACGCCAGTGCCGGGCGGTGTCGGCCCGATGACCATCGCCATGCTGATGTCGAACACGCTGCGCTCGGCCGAGCGCAGCGCGGGGTAGCGCCAGAGGCCGCCGGCGAGACGGGCGGCGCGCGTTGGCGTTGGCCTGGGTCGTACGCACAGCGGGCGCGTCGATCGATCGCTTCAAGCAGCGCCCCGAACACGCTAGGGAAGTGCATGGGCGGTCCGCTTCCTGAGCCTCAAGAACCAGAATCGACGGGAAAGCAGCCGGTTCGGCGGGACATGCGCCTCCGATCGATCGGTGCGACCGACACTTCGCGGAGGAGGATGCGCCCATGAACATCTCCGCACCCTTCATTCGCCGGCCGATCGGCACGATTCTGATGGCGCTCGGCATCTTCATGCTGGGCACGGTCGCCTACGTCCTGCTGCCGGTGGCGGCGCTACCCTCGGTCGACTTCCCCGCGGTGTTCATCTCGACGCAATACCCCGGCGCCTCACCCGAGGTGATGGCGGCAACGGTGGCGGCGCCGATCGAGCGGCACGTCGGGGAGATCCCCGGCTTGACCGAGCTCACCTCGGTGAGCTCGCTAGGCAATTCGATCATCATCTGCCTGTTCGACATCAACCGGAACGTCGACGGGTCGGCGCGCGACGTGCAGGCCGCGCTGAACGCCGCCGCCGTGGACCTGCCGGCCGGCCTGCCCAACCTGCCGATCTTCCGCAAGGCCAACCCCAACAACGCGCCGGTGCTGATCCTGGCGCTGACCTCGAACCAGCTGCCGGCCTCGGCGATCTACGACGCCGCCGACAGCGTGCTGGTGCAGCGCATCTCGCAGATCGACGGCGTCGCCGAGGTCAGCGTCGCCGGTGCCGATCAGCCGGCGATCCGCGTCGCCGCCGATCCGCTGAAGCTCTCGGCCATGGGTCTTTCCATGGACGACCTGCGCACGACGATCGTCAACGCCAACGCGATCTCGCCGACCGGCATCATCGACGGCGACAGATTCGGCCGCTCCATCGCCACCGACGACCAGCTGAAGACGCTGGCCGACTACCGCAGCCTCGTCGTCAAGAACGCCGACGGCGCCAGCGTCGTGCTCGGCGACGTCGCCACGATCAGCGAGGCGACGCGCAACGCGCGTTCGGAGGCGACCTTCAACGGCGCGCCGGCGGTGCTGATCTACGTGCGCAAGCAGGCCAGCGCGAACGTCATCCAGACCGTCGACAAGATCAAGGCGCTGATCCCGCAGACCTCGCGCTTCCTGCCGGCGGGCCTCAAGGTGTCAGTGCTGAACGATCGCACCGCCACCATCCGCTCCAGCGTCGACCACATGGAGGGCACGCTGCTCGCCACCGTCGTGCTGGTGATGATGGTGGTGTTCGTATTCCTGCGCCGCGTCGCCGCAACGGCCGCGGCGGGAGTGACCGTGCCGCTGGCGCTGGCCGGCACCTGCGCCTGCATGTATCTCGCCGGCTTTTCGATCGACAACATCTCGCTGATGGCGCTCGCGACCTCCGTCGGCTTCGTCGTCGACGACGCCATCGTGATGATCGAGGTCATCGACAAGAACCGCGAGACCGGCATGGGCCCGGTCGAGGCGGCGCTGGCCGGCTCGCGGCAGATCGGCTTCACCGTGATCTCGATCTCGGTCTCGCTGCTCGCCGCCTTCATTCCGCTGCTGCTGCTCGGCGGCCTCGCCGGACGACTCTTTCGCGAGTTCTCGCTGACGCTGGCCTTCGCCATCGTGATCTCAACGGTGGCCTCGCTGACCATCACGCCGATGGTCAGCGCCAATTTCGGCGGCCGCCACAAGCCGCGCGCACCGAATCGGTTCGACCGCCTAGTCGAGGCCGTGCTGCAGCGCAACGCGCTGTTCTACGCGGCGACGCTGCGCGCGGTGCTGCGCCACCGCATCCTGACGCTGCTGACCTTCTTCGGCACGATCGGCCTCACGGTCTACATGTTCGCCGTAACGCCGAAGGCGGCGTTTCCGGCCGACGACACCGACCTTATCGTCGCCACCACGGAGGCGCCGCCCGAGACCTCCTACCAGGCCATGGTGCCGCTGCAGAACGCCGTGGCGGCCGAGGCGCTGAAGGATCCCGGCGTGGCCGGCGTCGGCTCCTCGCTCGGCAATCCGGGCAATGGCCCGAACTCGACCTCGTCCAACGAGGGCAAGGTTTTCATCTCGTTGAAATCGCTGTCCGAGCGTCACGGCGTTGACGCCGAGGGGGTGATCGCCCGCCTGCGCAAGCGCTTCAAGAAGGTCGTCGGCATCGACACTTTCATGGTGGCTCAGCAGGATCTGCGCTTTGGCGGCCGCGATTCCAAGTCGACGGAGTCCTTCACGCTATCGGACAACGACTATCCCGAGCTGACCAAGTACTATCCGCAGGTCGAGGAGAAGCTGAAGGCGCTGCCAATGCTGGTCGACGTCACCACCGACCACGAGGCCAGCGGCCTGCAGGCCAACGTGCTGGTGGACCGCACCACCATGTCCCGGCTCGGCGTGACCATGGCCAACGTCGACAACTCGCTGAACGACAGCTTCTCCCAACGCCAGGTCTCGACGATCTATTCGCCGCGCAACCAATATCGCGTCGTTCTGGAGAACAAGGCGCGCGAGACGCGCCAGCCGAGCGACCTGCTCAACATCTTCGTGCCAGCCGGCGTCAGTCTCCAGAACTCGACCGGGCTCGGCGGTGGCGGAGTGCAGACGGCGCTCAACCCCGGTGGCGCCGCGCCTGCTTCCACCGCTAGCGCCGCGGCACCGGCAACCAGCGGCACGGTGGCCGGGCTTACCGCCGGCGCGATCATCTCGTCCTCCGCCAATGCCCAGAGCTCGACGCAATCGGCCGCCGCCACCGGCGAAATACGGCTTGAAGACATAGCCAAGATCAACATCGGCTTCGCGCCGCTGACGGTCAACCACCAGGGCCAATTCCCGGAGGTGACGATCAGCTACAACCTCAAGCCCGGCACCATCAAGGAGGAGGCCAACGCCGCCGTGCTGAAGGCGGTGGCCGACATGCACCTGCCAGACACGCTGCACGCCGGCTTCACCGGCGACACCAAGCTGTTCCAGCAGAGCGCCGGCTCGCAGGCAATGCTGCTCTACGCCGCGCTGGTCTCGGTCTACATCGTGCTGGGCGTACTCTACGAGAGCCTAGCGCACCCGCTCACCATCATCTCGACGCTTCCCTCGGCAGGGCTCGGCGCGCTGATCGCGCTCAACATCACCGGTACCGAGCTGTCGCTGATCGCCTTCATCGGCATCGTGCTGCTGATCGGCATCGTGAAGAAGAACGGCATCATGCTGGTCGATTTCGCGCTGCACGCCGAGCGCGACCGCGGCCTGCCGGCGGCCGAAGCGATCTACGAGGCCTGCATCGAGCGCTTCCGCCCGATCCTGATGACGACGCTGGCCGCGCTGCTCGGCGCGGTGCCGTTGATCGTGTCGTCGGGACCCGGTTCGGCGTTCCGCCGCCCGCTCGGCATCACCATCGCCGGCGGCCTGATCGTCTCGCAGGTGCTGACGCTCTACACGACGCCGGTGATCTACCTCTATCTCGACAAGCTGCACCATCGCCTGCGTCGCATCCGGCTGCCGCGGCGGCGACGCGCGGTGGCTGCGCCAGCGGAATAGCGGGAGCGCGCATTCGTTGCGACGCAAACACCACACCGGTGCTATACTGATAGCATGAGCCTAGAATCCGACAATTCCGTCCTTCAATCCATGCGCGACTTGCGATCGGACATGACGGTGGGCTTCGCAGACGTCAGGTCGGAAATGCGCTCGCTGCGCGCCGACGTTGCCACCGATCTCCATGCGATGGCGCAACAGGTTTCGGAGCACAAGCAGACCCGCGAGCAGATCGTCGGGCTGCGCCGCGCGGTCGCGAGTACCATACCTCCGTCGCGCTTGCGTCGGGTCGAGCAGCATCTCGATCTGCCGCCGGGCGAGAAGCATTGAAAACGGGCGTCGCATGATGTCGAGGCAGCCCGGCCATGAGCCACGAGGTCGACTTGGGGCGGAACCTATTGTTTTGTCGTCGACCTTTGGTATGTAAAGGCTTCGCAAATCATCCGGATCTCCGATAGCGACAAGGATTCAGGTGCGATCGCCCCGCGTTCGGCGTAACAGGCGAGCTGCTCGGAAAAAGGGAGCAAAATGCGAGCAACACTTGGCGCCGCTCGTTCATGATCTTCCAAATGGGCCGTGCTCGTTTCGCGCTTCATACGATACCTCAATTTATAGCAAGCCTTTTGTCTTAGAAGCTCGACGGGATTGCCTCACCCAAACAGGTGAGAAAAAAGGACTAGTTGGTTGGTGGATAGCAGAAGCAACTTGAGATTGGCCGACCTGGGTCTGAAGCAGATCAGCACAATCTAACAGTGGTTGGCGAAAGCGCGCAGGTCGCCGATAGTGCCGTGCGCGTGTTCCACGTTCCCTCACACCCGATCCAACATCGCCAACCCCGCCTCGTTGTACCTCCCGCCCATCGCGGCCTCGTGCGGGAAGGCCGCCTCGATTGCAGCCAGCTCCGCCGTCGACAACACGATGTCGGCGGCGGCGACGTTCTCCTCCAGGCGATGGATCTTGCGGGTGCCGGGGATCGGCACGATGAAGTCGCCTTGGGCCAGCACCCAGGCCAGCGCTAGCTGGGCGGCGGTGGCGCCCTTGGCGGCGGCGAGACGCTTCAGCGTCTCCACCAGCGCGAGGTTGGCGTCGAAGGCTTCGCCCTGGAAGCGCGGCGAGGTGCGGCGGTAGTCCTTGTCGCCGAACTCATCCTTGTTGGCGATCGCGCCGGTGAGGAAGCCGCGGCCGAGCGGCGAGTAGGGCACGAAGCCGATGCCGAGCTCGCGGCACACCGGCAGCACGCCGGTCTCGGGATCGCGCGTCCACAGCGAATATTCGCTCTGCACGGCGCTGATCGGATGCACCGCATGGGCACGCCGCAACGTGGCGGCGTTCGGCTCCGACAGGCCGAGCGCGCGCACCTTGCCGGCTTGCACCAGCTCGGCCATGGCGCCGACGGTCTCCTCAATCGGGACGGCCTTGTCGACGCGGTGCTGGTAGAAGAGATCGATGTGATCGATCCCGAGCCGCTTCAGCGAGGCGTCGGCCACGGCACGCACGTTATCCGGCCGGCTATTCAGGCCGCGGATCGGCAACCCGTTGCCATCCGGTTCGCCGATGTCGAAGCCGAACTTGGTGGCGATCAGGACCTTGTCGCGCACTAGCTTCAGCGCGCGGCCCACCAGCTCCTCGTTCTTGTAGGGGCCGTAGACCTCCGCCGTGTCGAACAGCGTGACACCGACCTCCACCGCACGTCGCAGCGTGGCGAAGGAGGCCTCCGCCGCCTGATCGCCGTAGACGCCGGTCAGCCCCATGCAGCCGAAGCCGATGGCGCCGACCTCGAGGGTCTGGCCGAGATGACGGATCTGCATGGCGTGCCTCCAAAGGTGGGAGCGTCGGGTCGCGAGGGAAGGATGGAGGCTTCTTCCACACCTCCACCGCATCTCAGGCCGCTGGGCGCAGCCTAGCGGGTGACGTCCGGCGCAGAGCGCCGAGATCGATCGCGCCGGTCGCACGCACCGCGCCGGCGGCGCCGGTCAACGCGCCTGGCACCAGCTCGATGCCGAGCAGGCGCTCCGCCTCGACCGGGCCGGGCATGCGCAGCCCGAGCGCCAG
>CAXTQM010000044.1:7345-11085 GCA_964246205.1 uncultured Beijerinckiaceae bacterium
TAGTACGGCGCGTCGCCGACCAGCACGATCGACTCGTGTCCGAGGTCGCGGGCGCGCTCGATCGCCGCCTTCATCAGCCGGGCGCCGACACGATGGCAGCGCCAAGCGGCATCGACGGCCAGCGGACCGAGCATCAGCGCCGGCATGCCGCCGACCTCGATGTGCCACAGCCGCACCGTACCCACGAGGTCGCCACCTGCATTCGCGCCGCCAAGCCGGTGATTCGCACCTCGGGCTCTTGCGACCAGGGACAGGCCGGCCGCCGGCAACCTTCCGCCGCGAAGGCGCTCGCAGGTCTTGGCGAACCGGGCGGGGCCGAAGGCGCGATCAAGCAGCGACTCGCGGGCTTCGACGTCCGCCAACCGCTCGACGACGACCGCGACCGGGTTCGCCGCTAGGCTCGCCAAGGAAGGATCGACGAAGGCCGGCGCCCCGCAGGTGGGCGCGGGCGTGAGGGCGGCGGGGACATGGGAAAAGGCAGAGGTCATCGGAGCCCTTTCGAAGGCAGCAGATGACCCTCGCACCAGCGCTATGCGCCGGCCGTTCGGGCGGATTGAAGAAGGGGTGAGGAGAGAAAGCGAGGGCCGAGCCTGCGCCTCAGATCACGTAGCTCTTCAGCGGCGGAAAGCCGTTGAAGCCGACGGCCGAGTAGGTCGTCGTGTACGCGCCGGTGCCCTCGATCAGCACCTTGGCCCCGATCTCGAGGCTCACGGGAAGAAGGTAGGGCTCCTTCTCGTAGAGCACGTCGACCGAGTCGCAGGTCGGCCCGGCGATGACGCAGGGCTCCATCGCGTCGCCGTCCCGCCCGGTGCGAATCGGGTAGCGGATCATCTCGTCCATGGTCTCGGCGAGACCGTTGAACTTGCCGATGTCGAGATAGACCCAGCGCACCCGGTCCTCGTCCGACTTCTTCGAGATCAGCACCACCTCGGCCTCGATCACGCCGGCGTTGCCGACCATGCCGCGGCCCGGCTCGATGATCGTCTCCGGGATGCGATTGCCGAAGTGCTTGCGCAGCGACGCCAGGATGGCGTTGCCATAGGCGCCCGTCTCCGGCACGGCCTTCAGGTACTTCGTCGGGAAACCGCCGCCGAGGTTGACCATCGCGAGGTTGATGCCGCGCTCGGCCATGTCCTTGAAGATCGCCGAGGCCGCCGCCAGCGCGCCGTCCCACATCTGCGGGTTGCCCTGCTGCGACCCGACGTGGAACGACAGGCCGTGGGCGACCAGACCGAGGCGGTGGGCGTGCTCGAGAACGCGCGGCGCGAGGGCGACGTCGCAGCCGAACTTGCGGGACAGCGGCCAATCGGCGCCGGTCCCGTCGCACAGCATGCGGCAGAACACCTTGGAGCCCGGCGCCACGCGCGCGACCTTCTCGACCTCGGCCTCGCAATCGACCGCGAAGAGACGGATGCCGAGCTGGTAGGCTCGCGCGACGTCACGCTCCTTCTTGATGGTGTTGCCAAACGAAATGCGGTCCGCCGTCGCGCCGGTGGCGAGCACCTGCTCGATCTCGACCACGGAGGCGCAATCGAAGCACGAGCCGAGCTGCGCGAGCAGGTTCAGCACGGCCGGCTCGGGGTTGGCCTTGACCGCGTAGAACACGCGGCTGTCGGGCAGCGCCCGCTCGAACAGCTTGTAGTTGTCACGCACGACGTCGAGGTCGACGACGAGGCACGGGCCGTCGTCATGACCGACGTCACGGCGGGCGCGGAGGAAATCGGTGATCTTCTGTGTCATCGCGGCATCCCTTCGTGCCGACCCTTTTTCAGGTCGGACATCGAACTTGAGCAAAGGGGTGAGCGACACCGTTCGCTGCCCACGCGTGTTGGAGACGCGCCGACGACGTGACGATGCCATTCGCGATCCGGATCGGCCTCGCCGAGGAGAGACCTACGCCGGATCAGATGCTGCGCCGTGGCTCAGATGCGCTCCGCGCGGGGATGAACCCGTGCTGAGAGATCGAAGCCATCGATTGGATAATGGGAGAGCCCCGCGATCCGCACGCCCGGCAAGAGAGACTAGCCTCTTCGGTAAGTCGGCGGTGGAGGCCGACAGAGACGAAAAAGCCCGGTCCGTCGTTGCTTTAAGTCGCGTCCCCCGTTTGGCGGGGTTCACCGGTTCGCTCCGGCTGCCGGTTATTAAGGTTGGTTCACCGGCCTCTTGTCCGGAACGCCAACCACCGACACACGACCACAGGCACGTGCGATTTGGGCAAGAGGCAATGTATGCGCATTCGCCCGGGGCGCAAGAGCTTTTCGGGGCGTGGCGCCGATTTCCTGGCGAGTGTCGCAGGAGCCACGAAGCGCAGCGATCCGATCGCATTGCCGCGCGCCGGCCAGTGACCTACCGTCGCCGTTGATTCGAGGGGAAACGAGCGATGGACAGCGCCATCGACTTTTCGGGCCTTGGCCGAGCACATCCCGACCTTGTGCTGGATGGCCGCGCCGGACGGCCACATCCACTGGTACAATCGGCGCTGGTACGAATATACCGGCTCGACACCGGCCGAGATGGAAGACTGGGGCTGGCAATCGGTTCACAATCCCGTCGAGCTGCCGGCCGTCCTCAAGCGGTGGCGATCGGCGATCGCCTCGGGCGCTCCCTTCGAGATGACCTTTCCACTGCTCGATGCCGCGGGACGGTTCAGACCGTTCCTGACGCGCATCGTTCCGTCTCGGGATGCGAACGGCGCGGTGACGGCCTGGTACGGCGTCAACACCGACGTCTCCGAGCAGGTCCAAGCCGAGCAGGCGCTCCGCCGCGCCGAAGCCGCCCTGCGCGACCTCAATGCCGGGTTGGAACGCGAGGTCGAACAGCGCACCCGCGAAGCCAACAAGGCACGCGCCCAGGCCGAGGCGGCGAACAAGGCGAAGTCCGACTTTCTGGCGTCCATGAGCCACGAGATCCCCACGCCCCTGCACGGCGTGCTCGGCTACGCCGATCTGCTGCGCGACACCGACACGCTCACGCCGCGGCAGACCCGGCAGCTCGAGCGGCTGCAGACCTCGGGGGTGGCCCTGCTCACCGTCGTCAACGACGTTCATCGTCGGCGACGCGGCCGGTGCGGTGCGCGCGGTGCAGTCCGAGGCCTACGACCTCGTGCTGATGGACGTGCAGATGCCCGGCACGGACGGCATCCAGGCGACCGGGCACATCCGCAAGCTGCAGCATCCACGAGCCGGCTGCCGATCATCGCCATGACCGCCAACGTGCTGCCGCAGCAGGTCGCGCAGTTCCGCGCCGCAGGCATTGACGACCACGTCGGCAAGCCGTTCAAGCGCGACGAGCTCTACGCCACCATCGCCCGCTGGGGCGCGCGCGAGCCTCAGGCCTGGTAAAGCGCCACAACCTCGCGCTCGGTTAGATCGGCCGCCGGCGCGTCGAGCACCACGCCGCCGTCCTTGAGCACGACGATGCGGCTGGCGTGTTCGAGCGCCAGCGGCACGTCGTGCAGCGCCAAAATCGAGGTGGCGTGGGCGGCGCAGATCGCCGCCAGCGTTTCGGCGCCGTGGCGGCGGTCCAGCGCCGACACCGGCTCGTCGCCGAGCACGACGGCGCGGCCGTTGTAGAGCGCGCGTGCGACGGAGGTGCGCTGCGCCTGGCCGCCGGAGAGCGAGCCGGCCTTCTGCCGCAGCGCCGGCGCGAGATCGACGCGCGCCAGCACCGCCTCGACCTCGTCGAGCGTCGCGCGGGCCGGCCAGACCAGCTCGCGCAGGTTGCGCAGCGCGGAGTGGCGG
>CAXTQM010000045.1:0-7809 GCA_964246205.1 uncultured Beijerinckiaceae bacterium
GGTGGTCGTCGAGCGGCCGGTCATCGTGGAGCGCCCGGTCGTCTATCCGCGGCCGATCTACCCGCGCCCGTTCTTCCGGCCGTTCTATCGACCTTACGGCTATTACCGGCCCTATCGTCCGGTCTACGGGCCGCGCTTCGCTTATGGCTCGCGCCCGTGGGGATGGTATCGCTGAGGCGATCGGCATCGGGGACCCATCATGATCCGCTTCAAGGCCGGCGCGCTGGCGCCGGCTCTTCTCCTGCTCGTTGCCACCTGTGGGCCGGCTCCAGCGGCCGAGCCGGCGGTCTCCGACGGCATCGTGCCGATCCCAGTGCGCCAGGCCTGCGACGCCGACGGGCGCTGCTACGAGACCGGCGATCCCGGCTATCGCGACGACGATGCGCCGCCGCCGCGGCCCCGCTTCGATCCCGGCGACGACGCCCGTCCCCCGCCGCCGCGGCCACACTATGACCCCGACGACGACAGGCCGCCTCCGCCGCCGCGCTACCGTCGATACGACCCGGACGAAGAACCGCCGCCGCCGCCGCGCCGCCGCTACCATCGCGACGACGAGGGGAACTGAGCTTACACACCGCCAATAGGCGTTGCGGTGGCGTCTCCTGCGGCACCGGGTGCGCGCCGCAGCGGTGACGCCACCGCGGCGCCCTGCCAAGCATTGGTTGGATGCGACTAGACTCACAGCGTGGTAGCAGGTCAGGCCAGGACGGCCGTAACTTGCTCCGCGATCCAGTCTGCATCCTCCTCGCCGATCACCAGCGGCGAAGCGATGCGGATCGTATGCTCGTGTGTCTCCTTGACGAGCAGTCCTCGCTACCGAAGCGCCTCGCAAACGCTGCGGGCGCCACCGCCACCCGCCTCGTGGTGCAACTCCACCGCGATCATCAGGCCACGCCGCGGACATCGCGCACCGTGGCGCCCAGCACGACATCGAGCGGCTTGTATTTGGCGGCGCCGTTTTCGGCTCGAGCGCGATGTAGTCGGCCGGCGTGCGCGAGCGCGCCGGCGTGCGCGAGGCGGTTGCTCACGCTGCCGCGTCGGTCAGCGCCGCATCGGCATCGGCGGTGCGGTCAAGCCGCAGCGTCATGCAATAGGCACCGCCACCCGACAGGATGAATGGCGCCAAATCAACCTCGTGGACGCGATAGCCCCGCTCCTCCAACCTGCCGCGCAGCGCGTCGGGAGCGCGCGCCATCACGATCTCGCGGCCGAATGCTACGGCGTTGACGCAGAAGCGCGCGGCATCCTCGTCGGCGGCGACGAGGCGCTGCTCGGGCGCGACTTGCGCCTCGATCGCAGCGAGTGCGTCGAGCGTGAAGGCCGGTGGATAGTACAGGACCTCGCCGCCGGGCAGTGGGCAGAAGCAGGTGTCAAGGTGGTAGAATTTCGGCGTGGCGAGCTCGAGCCGCACCGTCTTGCGGCCGAAGAAGGCGGCCACGGCGTCGGTGCCGGCGGCATCGGAGCGCTGGCCATGGCCGGCCCAGAACAGGTCGCGCCGGGCGTCGTAGATGAAGTCGCCGGCCCCTTCGTGGACGCAGCCTTCCGGCAGCACCGCCACCTCGTCGAGCAGGCCGCGGGCCTTCAGCTCCTCGAAAGCGTGGCGGAACAGAGGCTCCTCGACCTGCCGCTCGGGATGGAGGAAACGCGCTAACACGGCGCGGCGGTCAAGCAGCACGGCGGCATTGGCGGGAAACACGAGGTCGGGCGCACCCCGCGCGCCGTCCATGGTCTCGACGCGCGCCCCGGCGTGGCGCAGGGCGTTGGCGAGCTTGGCCGAGGCCATCCAGGCGGCGCCCTGCAGGGCCGCGCCGTCGGCGTTCCAGGCCGCGGGCGACATCCACGGATTGATGGCGTAGGCAACCTCGTAATGCCGCGGATCGACCATCAGGAAAGTGGGCGCGCTCATCGTGTCTCCCTTGTACGGGGGCAAGATGGCGGTCCGGCGCGTTAGCGAAAAGCCTGCGCATCGCGCAATATCGCGCTAGAAGCTGGCGAACCGCCAACCTTCGCTGACGATCCGCCATGGACGATCTCGACCGCCGCCTTGTTGCGCTGCTGCGCGACAACGCCCGCACCCCTGCTGCCGGGCTGGCCAAGCAGCTCAAGGTGTCACGCGGCACGGTGCAGAACCGGCTCGACCGGCTGCAGGCCGCCGGCACGCTGCTCGGCTACACCATCCGGCTCGGCGATGCCGACGACCCGTCCCGCGTCAGGGCGGTGACCACCGTACAGATCGAGGGCGGCCGCATGGGCGACGTGGTGGCGGCGCTGCGCGCGATCCCCGCGATCCGCGCGGTGCACAGCACGAACGGCCGCTGGGACCTCGTAGCCGAACTCGACGTCCCCGACCTCGCCGCCTTCAGCGCCGCACTCGACGCGGTGCGCGCCGTGGCCGGCGTGGTCGCGACGGAGTCGAGCCTGCTGCTGACGACGGTGCGGTTCTGATCGCCGGGATCAAGCCTATTCCGGCTTGAAGCTCCACAGCTCCGTCGGCAGGGCCGCAGGGGCGCCGGGCTTGAACATCGCCGAATCCGGGATGTGCGAGGTCGAGAAGAAGATCGTGCCGTCCGACCCTTCGGCGAAGGTGTCGGGCCACACCAAGCTCTTGTCCTGTACGACAACCGTCGGCTTGGAGCCCGGCTTGGAGAGGTCGCGGACGCGAACGCTGTCGGTTTCCGGGCCTGTCACGTACATCTTGCCGTCGTGACGACTGATGAGCAGGCCGTCGGCCGGACCGTTCTCGCCGACCGTGGTGATCTTGCCCGGCAGGTCCTTCTCCGACGCGGGATCGGTGACGGCCTTCTGCAAGTCGGCGGCGGGCAGGCTGTAGAGCGTCTTGCCCTTGATCGCCTGCCAGTACACGGTCTTGCCGTCGGGCGAGATCGCCAGACCGTCGGCGCTGAAGGCGACACCCTCGCCGTTGGGCTTGCGCAGCACCTTGCCGTCGTAGGTCACCTCGACGCTCTTGTCCGACTGGGTCGACGGGTCGCCGGCGAGTACCCGCCTGCCCTTGCCGCTGGCGAGATCGATCACGACAAGAGAGCCGACCGCGCCGGAATCCGTCAGGTAGGCCCACTTGTCGTCGGGCGAGAAGCGCACGTCGTTGAGGTAGGAGCCTTGCGGCGCGATGTCGTCGCCGAAGTCGAGCACGCGCTCGACCTTGTTGGTCGACGTGTTGATCTTCACCAGCTTCGGCGCGCCGGGGATGCGGAACGACAGCGCCGGCGCGCCGGGATCGAGCACCCAGAGGTTGCCGTCGTGGTCGAGCACGATGCTCTGGACGCAGACGAAATGGTCCTTGACCGAGATCTTATTCTTCTTGGCGTTGCGCCAGGAATTCCATTCCTCGTCGGGATAAGCGACGGCCTTGCCGTTCTTCAGCTCGCCGACCGAGATCGCGTTGTCCTCGGTCCAGCGCGGGAAGTTGAGGAAGATGCGGCCGTCCTTGCTGACGTTGACGCCGGTGAGCTGGTGCCCGAAGCGGGCGACCTCGGTCAGCTTGGGCTGGGCGACGGCGGCGCACGCGAGCGCGACGCACGCCACGCCGGCGAGGATCGGGAGACGAAGACGATTGTTGGGCATCGGAGCTCCAGGCTTGACCCCGGACTGAATGCCGAGGTTGCGCCCGGGTTGCGCCGCGATCCTCTTCCGAGTACCGCGCGGCGCGGCCGCCTACCAGCGATGCCAGCCGCGGTGCCATCCCCAGCCGCGGTGCCAGCCGTAGCCGTAGGGCCGGAAACCGACTGCATATCCGCCGCCATAGAAATTCGGACGGCAGACGCCGTAGAAGCCGCGATGGAAGCCGGGTCCGCAACCGCCTGCGGTCAGCGTAATGGCGGGAGCGTCGTTGCCGGCGAGTGGGATCGGCTGGGCCAGCGGCATGGCCTCGGCGGCGACGGGAAGGGTTGCGGCGAGAGCGACAGCCGCGAGAATGGTGGCAATGCGCATCGGGGACCTCCTTGTGGGATGCACGGGGAGAACGACGCTCGAGGCGGATCCCTACGCTTCTCGAAAGACGCGCCTCAGCTGCTGCAACCGCCGCAGCCTCCGCCACCGTCGCTGCTTCCACCTGTGCCGCATCCGCTACCGCCGCCGCTGTCCGTTTGGTTCACAAGATTGGCGTAACCGGCGTGCGCCGTCCCATCGAGCGCCACGGTGCCAAGCATCGCGAAGGCGAAGGGCACTTCATCGGGCATAGGCGCCCGCAGCGCACGGCTGCGGCTGTGTCGCAAGTGTTCGAGCGACGCGCTCGTCTCGCGGGTGACGTAACGCTCGCGCCTGAGGGTGGCGGCGAAGGCGAGGAACGTTGCGGCCAAGAAGAACTGCAGGAAACCGACCGGCCTGCCGCGCGAAATGCCGACGCAGACCTTCAAGAGGCCGAATGCGAGGAGTAGGCCGACCGGCAGCCAGTTCGCCATGGAGAGGCGAAGACGCCGGGAAGGGTCAAGCAGGATCTTCCGCGCCACCAGTCGGTTCAGCATGGCCTCGTAGGGTGAGCTCTTGGTGAAGGCGGACTTGAAGCGTAGGCGCGAACTTGCCCCGACGAGGGCCTGGCGGAACGCTTCGAGCTGCGGGGGCAGGCCGGGCATCGGCCCTTCCACGACGATGCCGTCCCTGCCGAGACTGGCCGCACCGCGCGAGGCCAAAGCCACGTACAGCGTGTCGGCGGCGCGTTGGTTTCCACCGACGCAATAGCCGAGTTCGACATCGCCGAGGTCGCGCAGGTCGGGGCGACGCTCCGTGGTGCGTGCCAGATCGCGGAGCAGCCACGTCGACATGGCCACGAGCACCAGCAGCAAGGCATACAGCATCAGGAAGCTCGGGCCGTCGAGGTCGAAAGGATTGAGTCCGGCCAAGTCCCAGTCCGGCGACGCGCCTCGGGCTGGCGTGGCGGCGAGAGTCAGGAGGGTGCCGAACGCCGTCAAACGCAGGTGGCGCAGTGGCGAAAGGCGTTTTCGCCGCCGATCGACCATCCGGAAGCGTGGCTGCGCGGCGAAACGCTGAGCTGTGCCCGGCCAGAACGCGGCGGGCGGCGGCCCGAACCAGCGCTCGTAGAGCGCCAGCGTCGCCGCATATTGCTGCCGGTAGCGCGCCTGCTCGGCCGGTCCGCCGACGGTCGGGTCGTGGTGCAGGCGGCGGCCGAGCGCCTCGCCGCACCAGCGGTCCCAATAGTCGCGCGTGTAGGCGAGGTGGAGGTGCCAGACCTCGTCGACCTCCTCGCTCGGCGTCACCGCGCCGATGTCGGAGACGACGGCGAGGAAGCAGAAGCGGCGGTATTGCTCGACCAGCGCGCGGGTCTCGTCGAGCGGCCAGCCCAAGGTACGAGCGAGGCGGCGGGTGAAATCGAGCGCGATGCCGTCGTTTTGGAACGGATGAGCGGCGACGCGCTCCCAGAGGGCGCGCTGCTCGTGCGACCAAACTTGCGTCGTTACCTCCATTTCGATTCTCGCGGGCCGGACACGGCGTCGACCTTTTGAGTCGGACGAGAAACGCCGCGGTGGACCGGTTCGTTTCTCGCTCCGGACGCATCCCGCTTCGCGCGACAGAGCTCGCTAGGACGCTCCCGACGCGGCCGCGATCCTGCCGGTCGCCACGTCGAGATCGGCGGCGAGCAGGTCGTCGAGCGTGAAGGGGCAGGCGTCGCGCGAGGGATCGCGGGCGCCTTGGTCCTTCAGGAAGCGCTCGGCCGCGCGGCAACCGCCTGTCCAGATGTCGCCGACCTCCACCAGGCGCCGCATGCCGGGTGAGAAGGCACGTCGTGCCGCGCACTGGGATTGATCGCTTCCGCATGCCAGTGGGCCGCGTTGCACGAGCCCGGAGCGGCGTTCAGCTTGACGGGAGGTGCTGAACCACGAGGCGAAGGTACGACACCACCTCGCGGAGGTCGGTCTCGCCGATCGACCGCCGCCATCGACGCCTCCGTGACCGTCGGGGGGGGGGGACACACCCCCTCGCGAGTGGCCATGCCCATCTTGCGGCGCGGATGCGGCGCGGCCCGCATCCGCTACAGGCAGAATGACCGGCCCGCGTCGCTGGTTCCGCGGCCGGGGTGCCGCTTCACCGGAACCGGTTCACCTTCGGGAACCCCTTGGGCGGCAGGCGGCCGGCTTCGGCGCGGTTGCCAATCCAGTCGCGCAACTCGGGCGGCTTGACGGTGAAGGTGCGGCCGCCCGTGTCGGTCCAGGTCAGGCCGTCGGCCAGCGGAAACACCAGGATGTCGGCAAGGCCGCCGTCCTTGAAGCGCTGCAGGCGCACGCCCTTGCCGCGGCCCATCTCCGGCACCTGGTCGAGCGCGAACACCAGCAGGCGGCGATTGTCGCCTATCACCGCGACCTGGTCGCCGAGGGCAGGGCGGATGATCGTCGCCACCGCCGGCTTGTCGACGTTCAGCACCTGGCGGCCCTTGCGGGTGCCGCCGATCATGTCGTCTTGGTTCACCACGAAGCCGCGCCCGTCGCTCGCCGCCACGATCATCCTGGAGCCGGCCTGGTAGGGCAGCACGGCGGTGATGTCCTCGCCCTCGCCGAGATCGGCCATGACGCGGATCGGCTCGCCCTGGCCGCGGCCGCCGGGCAGCTTGGAGGCATCCAGCGTGAAGGCGCGCCCGTCGGTGGCGAACACCAGGATGCGGCTGGTGGTCTCGGCGAGGAAGCTCGTCTTGAGCTTGTCGTCGCCCTTGAACTGCAGGCCGGCCAGCTCGGTGACATGGCCCTTGAGCGCGCGGATCCAGCCTTTCTCCGACACCACTACCGTGATCGGCTCGCGTTCGACCAGCGCGGCCGAGGCCAGCTCGACGTCGGCGGCGGCGGGCGCCTCGGCGAAGGTCGTGCGCCGCCGCCCGAGCGGGGTTTCCGGCCCGTACTTCTTGCGCAGCTCGCGGATCTGCCCGGCCACGGTCTTCCACTGCCTGCCGTCGTCGGCGAGCAGCGCCTCGACCTCGGCCTTCTCCTTCAGCAACGCCTCGTGCTCGCGGCGCAGCTCCATCTCCTCGAGCCGGCGCAGCTGGCGCAGCCGAGTGTCGAGCACGTAGTTCACCTGCACGTCGGAGAGCTCGAAGCGCGTCATCAAGACCTGCTTGGGCTCGTCATCCTCGCGGATGATGCGGATCACCTCGTCGAGGTTGAGGAACACCACGATCATGCCGGCGAGCACCTCGAGCCGGTGCTCGATCTTGCCCAGGCGGTGGCGCGAGCGGCGCACCAGCACGGTGCGGCGATGATCGAGCCATTGCCGCAGCGCCTGCTCCAGCGAGACCACCCTGGGTACGACGCCGTCGACGAGCACGTTCATGTTCATCGGGAAGCGCGTCTCGAGCTCGCTGGCGCGAAACAGCTGCTCCATCATCACAGCCGGCGCCACGGTGCGGTTCTTCGGCTCGATGACGACGCGCACGTCCTCCGTCGATTCGTCGCGCACGTCGGCGACGAGCGTCAGCTTCTTGTCGTTGAGCAGTTCGGCCAGCTTCTCGATGAGCCGCGACTTCTGGACCATGTAGGGGATCTGTGTGACCACCACCTGCCACTGGCCCCGCGCGCTCTCCTCCTTTTCCCAGCGCGCGCGCAGGCGGAACGCGCCGCGCCCGGTGCGGTAGGCCTCGGCGATCGCCGCCGCCGGCTCCACGATGATGCCGCCCGTCGGGAAGTCCGGCCCTTGGACGAACTGCAGCAGGTCGTCGGTAGTGGCGCCTCCTCCCTTTCCGTTCGCCGCGGGCGGATGGGCGATCATGTAGAGCGCCGCGTCGCACAGCTCGGCGAGGTTGTGCGGCGGGATGGAGGTCGCCATGCCGACCGCGATGCCCTGGGCGCCGTT
>CAXTQM010000045.1:7909-11034 GCA_964246205.1 uncultured Beijerinckiaceae bacterium
AGCGCGTCGTAGATCGCCTGGTCGCCGTGGGGGTGGAACGAGCCCATCACGTCGCCGACGATCTTGGCGCACTTGCGGAAGGCGGTGCCAGGATCGAGCCGCAGCACCTGCATGCCGTAGAGGATCCGCCGATGCACCGGCTTCAGCCCGTCGCGCGCGTCCGGCAGCGCCCGTCCTGTGATGGTCGACAGCGCATACGCAAGGTAGCGTTCCTCCAACGCCTCGTGCAGCGAAACGGGATCGATGGTGCCGCCGTTCGGCGGCAAGGTCGGAGCCTTAGCCATTGCGCGGGGTTAATGCACCGCTGCGACAGCTTCAAGTTGCTCTTTTGTTCCTGCGCATCGGAGTTCGAATTTGCCGATCTTCAGGGCCCTTCGCACATGACGCCCGGCGCGATGCGCTTCGCTGGCCACGACAGTCGCGGACGCAATGGCATGGGATCGCCACTGGACGCGATCGGCGGAAGCGCGAGGGATCGTGGCGCGGTTCGCCGTCGCCGGCTTTGCCTCGGCCGAAATCCTCGCCTTCGGCACGCTGCTGATCGTTCGCGCGATCCTGGCCGGAGGCGGCTGCGACCTCGACGAGAGCTTCGGCTCTAACGCGCGGCTCGAGATGCTGCTCGTCACCGGCGCCGCCATCCTCGGGGTCGAGATCGTGGCGTTCGGATTTCATCTGGCGCCGGCAGCGCTCCGTCGAGGCAACTTATCGCGCGCGTCGCCGACTGCGGCCCGGCGTCGATCCGGACGACCCCGACCTCACCGAGCACTTCGAGTGTATGGTCGACGCGCTCGGCTGCCGTTCGTGTCGCGGGGCTTAGACCAGGGAATGATCTGGGCGCTCTTCCCTCGCCTCGACGAGACCGCCAACCACATGTTCTTCGTCGTCGCGACGGCGCGCGCCTACATCGTGCCCAAGCGCGATCTCCCGCCCGGCCTCATCTCGCGATTCGCGATTTCGCGCGGGCGAACGGCAAGCTGAAGGGTTACGCGCCGGCGAAGCCGTCGCCGACAGGGCCTTGGAGGTGAGGCGGAGCGGTCGGGCAGTTCGGCAGCGACCGACGCGCCGCAGATCGCATCTCGTTCTCGCAAAGGCTTGAGGGTCGGTCGCGCTAAGTCTCAATACGTTTGGGCGTAACCCACCACAAACTTCAACGCGCGGGCTTTCTTGCAGACGCAGCCGCCGTCGCCTTCGTTGGGACCGCTCACGGCCGTGGTGTTGAACTCGATCGTGTGGAGGACGGCGCCGTCGAGACTCTCCACCCAGCCTACATGCTCTGCATGACTGGCGCCGTCCCAATTGAAGAAGACGATGAAGCCCGGCTTGGGAGCGTTGCTCCGGTCCAGAAAGGTGCCACGCTTCCGGGCATCGTCGACGATCACCTGGCAGCTCGCGCTCGGCATGAAGTAGCGTTTGCGGATATCGGGCAACACGCTCCGCAGGACCGCCAGTCGGTTGGCGTCCGTCGTGAAGATTGCGTTGGCGTCGCAATATGCTCTGCAGGCGGACCACGTGAGACCTGCGGCGCAAAAGCGGGTCGGCACGCCGTGACCGTCCAGGAAGTCGAGATCCAGCAACCTCAGGTACTCGGTGACGCGCGGCCTGTCTGTGGCGCGACTGACGTTGTGCGCCGCCTCGATGCTCGCCACTTTCAGGGCGTCGTCGTCGAAGACGTCGGCAGCCGGAACCGGCTGGTCGATGTGGATGAAGTGGGGTGAAGAGAAGGTCTCGATGCCGGTCAGGTGATCGCGCGGCAACGTCAGGGCTTGAGGCGTTTCCTCAGAATCTCCGCGGACCATATCGGCCGGGGGAGGCGGCGGCGATTGTGGTGGTGGCGGCGACATGTCGGCCGTGAAGCCCATGGTGCTCGGCGCACTTGTCATCCGCGTCAGGAACGCGTGGGTGTTGGCGACCGATTGAGCCGCCGATACCGTCGCGGTCGTCGCGGCCGCTGCCAGCGTGGTTACCGTCTTATTCTGCTCGATCGTGTCGGCGGCGTTTTGCGCGCGGTGCGAGCCGCTCGAGTTCACGCCGAAGAACACGCCGACCACCGCTCCGAGGAAGGTCGTGACGGAACCCATGAGCGCGACCTTGTCGGCCACGTTCGGCAGCGCGTTTGGGGCGGCTATGACGAAGGCTAGGCAGATCACGACGGCAAAGATGCTGCCGCCCACTACTAAGCTCCCCATTCTCAGGCGAAGCACTTCGACCTCGTTGGTCGCCATGTTTGTCTCGGACAAACTCAACCTCCGCAATCAAATAAGCATCGTGCCGCGATACTCTAATAACCGCAAAGGTTGTATATTCATCTTTGTGATAATGCCGGCTCCTGCGCACGGCGCGACTGCACCGGGGGCGATGTCGGCCGTCGCGCACACCGCTTTGCGACGGGACGGTATCGCCTTGCCGGGATCGGCTCTAGAACGCGGCCCATCCCCGCCCGAGGACCTCCGATGCCGGCTAGCGGCCTTCCCTTCGACGACATCCGCGCGCTGCTGCCGCTCATGCCCGAGGCCTCCGACCGGGCCGCCGACGCGGTGCGCGAGCGTCAGGCTCAGCTGACCAAGCCGGCCGGATCGCTCGGCCGCGTCGACGACTTCGTCGCCTTCCTCGCCGCCTGGCAGGACAAGCCGATGCCGACGATCGAGCGGCCGCAGCTCGCCGTCTTCGCCAGCAACCACGGCGTGGTCGCGCAGGGCGTCTCGGCCTATCCGGCCTCCGTGACCCGCGCCATGTTGGAGAATTTCGCCGCCGGCGGCGCCGCGGTGAACCAGATCTGCGCGACCTACGGCATCGGCCTCAAGGTCTTCGAGCTGGCCCTCGAGCTGCCGACCGCCGACATCACGCTGGCACCGGCGATGGACGAGACCGCCTGCGCCGGCACCATCGCCTTCGGCATGGAGGCGGTGGCCGGCGAGGTCGATGTGCTCGGCCTGGGCGAGATGGGCATCGGCAACACCACCGTCGCTGCCGCAATCTACGCCGCGCTTTACGGCGGCGGCGGCGCCGCCTGGGTTGGGCGCGGCACCGGGGTCGACCAGGCCGGCATCGCCCGCAAGGTGGCGGCGGTCGACGCGGCGCTGGCGACCCACGCCGGACACCTGAAGGACCCACTGGAGGTGCTGCGG
>CAXTQM010000046.1:0-10918 GCA_964246205.1 uncultured Beijerinckiaceae bacterium
GTGCACGTCCTTGAAGCGCTCGGGCACCACGACCTGCTCGCCGTAGCCGGTGGCGAAGACGAACGGAATGGCGCGGTTCTGAAGGTCCTCGGCGATACGGTAGCTCGTCTCGGTGTAGAGGTTCACGTCGAGGATCGCGGCGTCGAAGCTGTTGAGCTCGATGGCGCGACGCGCGTCGCCGGTCGTGGCGACCAGTTCGACCTCGGCGCCGCAATTCTGCAGCATGGCCTGGGCGTCGAGCGCGATCATCATGGAATCCTCGACGAGGAGCAGGCACTTGCCGCTGAGGTCCGCGCGCCGCAGCGGCGCGACGGCTGCGCGGACGGGATCGGCTTCGGCCTTCTTCACGAAGTCGTAGGGAATCTTGAAGCGGGCGGCGACGCCCTCGACGGGATAGGCGATCGAAGCCTCGCCCTGAAGCTCGAAGGGCACGGACTGCTCGATGACTATCGTGCCGAAGCCGCGACGCGTCGGCGAACGGACATCAGGACCGCCACGCTCGGTCCAGGTCAGCACCAGGTCGCCGGTCTTCTCCAGGCTCCAGGCGATCGTCAGCCGACCGTCGCGGACACTGAGCGCGCCGTATTTGGCGGCGTTGGTCATGAGTTCGTGCAGCACCAGCGCCAGCGTCTGGTAGGCGCGCGCCTCGACCATCACGGGCGGTCCCTCGATCAGCAGGCGCGGGTCCCCCGGCTCAGTCCAGGCCTCGGCCTCGACATCGACGAGACCGCGCAGCGGCGCCTGCTTCCAATGCGCCTGTGTCAGCAGGTCGTGGGCCTTGGCCAGCGCGTGAATGCGCGACTGCAGGTCCGCGGTGAAGCCCTCGATCGAGGTCGCAACCTGCTGGCTCTGGCGCACCAGCGAGCGGATCACCGCCAACACGTTCTTCACGCGATGGTTCAGCTCGGCCACCAGCAGCAGCTGATCCTCCTGCGCGACGCGGCGCTCGCGGTCGATCAGGTTGGCGCGGCGAAGGATGACGTCGAGCAGCGCGATGCGCAGCGTCTCGGCCATCTGGAGCTCGCCGCGGCCCCAGGGCAGCGAGCGTCCCTCGACCTGCTCCTTCCAGGCGGCGAAGCTCTCGCGCGGGCCGACGCCGCCGCCGTCGTTCAGGACGACCTTGTTCGGATTGCCGCCCCAGCTCACGGTTCGAACCACCTCGCGGCGGAACAGCAGAACATAATCGCGCGGCGCGCGGGAGAACGGCACGGCGACGATGCCGCTCACCTTGTCGACGTAGCGCAGGGCGTCGGGCAGCAGCTTGGAAAGCTGGTCGGTCGAGAAGCAGCGATCGACCCGCTTGCCGTCGAGGAAGCGGATCATCTCGTCGACCGCGTCGGCCGGCGGTACGAAGCCCTCGCCCTCGAAGCGCCCGTCGCTCCAGACGCCGATGCCGTCGCACGCGATGATGGCCTTCAGCGGCTCGGTGAAGCCGCGAAGGCTCTGGAAGATGGTTTCCTCCGGCTCCATGCTGGCGACGAGCGCGTCGAGCACCTCGCGCGCCTGCCCGTAATAGGCGAGTTCGTCCTTCTGCATCTTGGCCTCGATCAGGCCGGAGAACACCTGCGCGAAAAGCTCGACGGCCGCCGACATCGATGACGAGATGCGCCGCGGCGTATCGTGGTGGCAGGCGATCATGCCCCAGAGCCGCTCGCCGTCGATGATCGACACCGTCAGCGTCGCAGCGCTGCCCATGTTGCGCAGGTATTGCAGGTGTATGGGCGAGGAGGCGCGGAGCGTCGAGAGGCTGAGGTCGAGCGGCGTGCCCTTGGCCGTGATGGTCGGCACGATGGCCAGCGGCGCGGCATCGACCTCGGGGATCATCCGCAGCCATTGCCTCAGGAACAGCGCGCGCGATTGCGGGGGAATGTCGCTCGCGGGATAATGGAGGCCAAGGAACGGCGGCATGCCGGCGCGCAGCGCCTCGGCGACGACCTCGCCGCTGTCGTCCTCCAGGAACTTGTAGATCAAGACGCGGTCGTAGCCGGTCACGGCGCGGATCTGCCGGGCGGCCGAGACCAGGAAGCTCTGAAAGGACGTCGTGCGCCGCAGCCGCTCGATGATGGTCTTGACCAGCGTCGCAGCTTCGGTGCGGAGCGTGTCGGCGCCGGCGACTGGGATGAACTCGGCCACGGCGATCTGCCCCGACGGGTGGATCATTACGTCGTGGAGCGCGCCGTCCGTCCCTACCGGCTGCGAGGGGAGGCGCTCGGCGAAGCCCGAGATCATCGCCGCCTGGAATGTGTTGCGAAGGTCGTGGATGATGGTGGGCGGCAGCACGCTCTCCATTGGCCGGCCGATCATCGCCTCGCAGCCTTCGGCACCGAACAGATCCGGCGCGTTGGCCGAGACATGCGCGACCTCCCAGGTCGGCAGGGCGAACGCGACCAGCACGCCGAACGGCTGGATGGCACCGGGAATGTGCACCGGCTCCTTGGCGCATTCGCTCTGGTCGACCGGCCGGTTTTGCAGGTGCAAGCGTTGAATCCGTGTTCATGCGCGTGGGCCGACCTGCCCGCACCGCCACCAAGGTCCTAGCCTAGATTGTGCAGCGTGCGATATCGCCCGTCGAAATGAAGCAGGGGCGAGCCCGGCCGCGCCTCGACCGCGCTGACGCGCCCGACGAAGATCGAATGGTCGCCCCCGGCGACCGGATCCCCCAGCGAGCAGGCCAGCGTCGCCATCGAGCCGGCGATCACTGGCACGCCGTCGAGGTCGAGGAATTCCGGCGACCGCGCCGCCTGGCCCTGCTTGCCGAAATGGCGCGAGACGTCGGTCTGGTGATCGAACAGGATGCTGATGCCGAAACGACCGGCCGCGGTGACCAGACGGTGGCAGCGCGTGTCGCGCGCCACGGCGACAAGCACCAGAGGGGGATGCAGCGACAACGAGGAGAAGGCCGTCGCCGTCATGCCGTGAACACCGCCCTGCTCGTCGTGCGTCGTGATCACGGTGACGCCGCTGGCGAACAGGCGAAGCGCGTCGCGGAACTCACGCTCCCCCACGTCTTTCTCCGTCGAAGGCATCAGGCTCTCGAGCATCGGCTCTCCCGGGCAGCTCCGTGCCCGCCTAACCATAGGCGAAGGCGGCAAGCCGTGCATCCGGAAATCGGGCGAAAGGCGGCCGAGCGGAACCACTCGCGCGTCTCGGCGGCAATGGTCGCGCGCCGGAACTCCCCGGCGATGGCGGGGATTGCGCGACACGCGGCCTCAGCCGTCTTGCAACCCGGAGCGCCGCCATGGCTTTCGATTTCTCGCAATATGCCAACACCGACCCGCATCTGTCGTCCGGCGAGCGCCTTCTCTCCATCATCGTCGGCCTCGGCCTCACCTCGGTGGCCGCGCAGCCGCGCTCCAACGTCTTTCTCAGCATGCTCGCGCTGGCAGGCGGCTCCTATCTCGCCTATCGAGGCGCGACCGGCTACTGCATCGTCAAAGCTTCGTTCGACGACGAGCACGCCGTCCCGCAGGTTACGAGCAAGAGCTGAGGTTTGCAGGCCGTTGGCCGCGCGTGCTAGCCGGCAACGATGCTCGAAGGCCTGCCGCCCAACAATGCCGCGTTCGTCATGCGGCTGCGGTGCGGCGAGACGATCGCCCGGCGCGTCGTCGATATCGTGACAGAGTTCTTCGATCCAGCCGAGACTGCCGCGGCCGCTTTCGAGGAAACGATCTCCACCCGTACCTGGAACGACGGCGAGCCATGGCTCGTCGAAATCTTCTTCGGTCACGCGCCCGAGGAAGTCGAGGTACGCCGCCTTGTCGCCTCTGCCTGTGGCAACGAGGCGCTCGCCGCGACCGCCGAGTTCGACCGTGTCGAGACGCGAGACTGGGTGGCAGCTTCGCTGGAGGGTCTCGAGGCGGTGCGCGAGGGCCGCTTCGTGGTCCATGGCTCGCATGGCCGCTCACGCGTGATGCCGGGTGACATCGGCATCGAGATCGAGGCGGCGCTGGCCTTTGGCACCGGCCATCATGGCACTACCCGCGGCTGCCTCGCGGCGCTGAATGCGGTGGCGCGGCGGCGCCGCCCCTGGCGCATCCTCGACGTCGGGACCGGCACGGGCGTGCTGGCCATCGCCGCCGCGCGCCGCTGGAACCGTCAGGTGGCCGCTGGCGACATCGACCCCATTGCTGTCGCGACCGCAGCCGCCAACGCCCGCGCCAATCGCGCCGGGTTTCGCGTCCGCCCGGTGCTGGCACGCGGCACCGCCGAACCGCGGCTGCGGGCCGGCGGGCCCTACGACCTCGTGTTCGCCAACATCCTGGCGCGCCCGCTCAAGGCCATGGCGCCGGCGCTGCGCCCGCTGGTGGCGGCTGGCGGCGAAGTGATCCTCTCAGGCCTCCTCGGCGGCGACGTGCCCGGCGTGGTCTCGGCCTATCGTGCGCAAGGCTTCGTGTTGACGCGGCGCCGCGACCTCGAGGGCTGGGCGACGCTGATGATGCGCAAGCCGAGCCATCGCCGGGGTTGACGGTTCGGTGCGGCCGGGGCTCGTTGCGGCCGGAGGTATCTCGAAAATGACCATCTCGTCCGCACGTCGCAGGCTGCTGCAAACCATGGGTCTGGCGTTCGCCGGCGCCGGACTAGCGCGGCGCGCCGACGCCGCGATCACCCCGGCACCCGACCTACTCGAGCCCGGCTCCGATGCGCTGCGCGGGCTGGCCGCCAAGCTCGCCGTTGCGCCACGCCGCCGCGACTTCAAGAGCGTGCCAATGGTCCTGACCACCCCCGACCAGTGGGACGCCGAGGCGCTCGACCTCGTGCTGTCGAGCAAGGCCGAGCCGCGGCAGGTGTGGAACAATTTCGATATCGCCGGCTATTGGCTGACGGTGATGCGCAACGCGCTGAATACCCAGATCTGGGGCTTCCAGCACCCCGACTTCCTGGTGGTCTCGGCGACGCACGGCTCCGCGGGCCTCGCACTTCTCGATCAGGCGACGTGGGAGAAATACGACATCACCAAGCTGCTCAAGGGAAAGTACGCCACCAACACCTTCATCGCCGAGAAAAGCGCCGTCGACCCGCACGACTTCGAGGATCCCGACGGCCTGTTCTCCTCGCACGACGACACCGTGCCGGTGCTGCAGCGCCGCGGCGTGGTCTTCATGGCCTGCCACAACGCCCTGTGGGGTCAGGCCGAGCTGCTGATCAAGGCGGGGCAGAACCCCGACAAGCTCGATCGCAGCGCGCTCACCGCCGACCTCACCAACCATCTCGTGCCGGGCGTCGTGCTGACGCCGGGCATCGTCGGCACGCTGCCGCAGCTGCAGAAGGCAGGCTTTTTCTACGCGGCGATTTGAGCGACGGCATCGACGCGCGGCGCGGCGGCGAAGGCGACGAGGCTCACGAGCGCGGCGCCGCCGAGATAGAGACCGACGAAGCCGAGGCCGCCATGCTCGGCCAACGACTGCGCCAGCAGCGGCGCGATGCCGCCGCCAAGGATGCCACCGACGTTGAAGGCGAGCGAGGCGCCGGTGTAGCGGACCTGCGCCGGGTACAGGCCCGGCAGCCAGGCGCCGAGCGGCCCGTAGACGAAACCCATGGTGAAGAGCGCCAGCGCGAGCCACGCCCCGATCGCGAGCAGCGACCCGGAGCCGAGCGCCGGCGCCAGCAGCGCGGCGCCGCCGCGCGGCGGCGCCGCGCCGGCCACGCGCCCGCGACGCGGCGAGGCGCGATCCGCCCAAGCGCCGGCCAGGACGATGCCGGCGGCGAGGAACAGGATCGCCACGAGCAGCATCGCCAGCATGACCCGCCGGTCGATGCCGAGCGCGCCGGTGACGTAGCCGAGCGCGAAGGCGGTGGAGAGGTAGAACAGCGCGAAGCACACGATCACCGCGAAGGTGCCGGCGAGCGTCGCCCGCCAATGGTCGCGCAGCACCTCGAGGATCGGCACGGCAACGGTCTCGCGGCGCGCGATGGCGGCCGCGAAGGCCGGCGTTTCCGAGAGTTTGAGACGGACCCAAAGACCGAGTCCGACCAGCATCGCGCTGACGAGGAACGGCAGCCGCCAGCCCCAGGCCGCGAAGTCACGCGGCGAGAGCGTCGCGCCGAGCAGAAGGAAGAGGCCGTTGGCGACGATGAAGCCCACGGGAGCACCGAGCTGCGGGACCATTCCGTAGCGCGCGCGAAAGCCCGGCGGCGCGTTTTCGACGGCGAGCAGCGCCGCCCCGCCCCATTCGCCGCCGAGACCAAAGCCCTGGCCAAATCTCAGGATGCAGAGCAGGACCGGCGCGAGCCAGCTCACGTCGGCATAAGTCGGCAGCAAACCGATCAGCGTGGTCGAGGCGCCCATCAACAGCAGCGAGGCGACCAGGGTCGACTTTCGACCGATGCGATCGCCACAGTGCCCGAACACGGCGGCGCCGAGAGGACGCGCGACGAAGGCGAGGCCGAAGCTGCCGTAGGAGGCCAGTAACTGCGCCGAGGCCGAAGACCGCGGGAAGAACAGCTGACCGAACACGAGCGAGGCCGCGGTGGCGTAGACGTAGAAGTCGTAGAACTCCACCGCCGTGCCGACGAGGCTGGCGACGAGCACCCGGGCTCGCCCGCGTGGCGCCTCGGTGGAAAGGACTAACGACAAACCGCCCTCGTTGCTCGATCGCGTCTTGCCCACAAGTCCGGCAGCCCAATCCACAAATACCTATTGACACAGGCAGCGGTTTCGCTCAGCCCTTGTCGGCACGTCGCCGCCGCCAAGTTCGCAAGTTTGATCTCAAACTTATCGTCGATCGCACGTCGAAGTCGACCGTGCGTCGTGTGCGGGGACCATAGTCTTCCGCGAAACGAGGTCAAGCGGGGAACGACAGAGGAGATGTTCCCATGGTCAAAGCCGCGCGATCGCCCGCCGCCCGCAAGCCGGCGGCAAAGCCCGCCACCCCTACGACGACCGCAAAGCCCGTCGTGGACAAACCCCAGATGACCAAACCTGCAGCCGCGAAGCCCGCAGCCGTCAAACCTGCAGCCGCGAAGCCGGCAGTTGCCAAGCGCGTCCCGGCCGCGGCCAAGGCAAGACCGCGCGGCACAGGCAAAGCCGCCGCCAGGTCCACGGCTCGTGCCGCTGCGCCGGCTAAGACTGCCGTCACGGCACCCAAACCTTCGGCGCGCAACGCAGCCAAGCCGGCCAGCGGCGCCGCGGCGCAGCCTGCGCCTATCAATCTCGGCTTTCTGTCTGGCTTCGTCGGCTTCCACCTGCGCCTCGCGCAGGACGCGTCCTACCGCGCCTTCGCCCGCCTCAAGGACAAGGACCTGGTCAAGCCCGGCCGCTTCCCGGCGCTGGCGATCATCCACCTCAACCCCGGCATCTCGCAGAGCGCGCTCGGCCGTGCCATCGCCCGCGACAAGTCGACGGTAAGCCCGCTTATCAAGGACCTTCAGAAAAACGGTTTGATCAATCGCAAGCCGTCGCCCAACGACCGGCGCAGCGTGACGCTGGCGCTTACCAAGAAAGGCGAGCGCGTGCTCGACAGGCTTCACGCCCGAGCGCTGGAGCACGAAGAGGATCTGGACAAGGTGATCGGCGCCTCCAAGGCCCGGCTCGTCGGCATGCTCGACAAGATCACCGGCGGCCTGGCCGCCGCCTGAGACTTGAGCCGGTGCGGCCGATCGGCTGGCCTCGATCGTCTGTTCGCAAAGTGAGATGAAACATGCCACGCACCTTGCTTGCCCGCAGCGTCTTCGCCCTCAACCTCGTCGCGGCCGGGTTCGTCGCTCTCGCGGCACATGCCGACGAGGTCATCGAGATCTCGCCCGGCGACACGGTCCTCGTCGAGCGCTACGTGCGCGCGATCCCAGAGCCGCCGCCGCCGATCAAGGAGCACGTGACGTTGCGGCCCGGCAGCGTGCTGCCGGACGCGGTGCCGTTGCGGCGCTTCGAGGGACAGCCGTCGCTGGAGCGCTACGGCTTCTTCGTCTCGGTCGACCACAAGATCGTCGTCGTCGATCCGCGCACCCGCGTTGTCGTGCGCATTCTCGAGCAGAAGAGCTGACGCCGCGCATCCCCAGTGGCTAGGCCGAGATCATCGCCTTCAAAACGGCAACTTGCGCCGTGAACTCGCCGACCTTTCCCGCCGAGCACTCGCCTTTAAGACGACAGAGCCGGCCGAAGCGTTCGCTCCGGGCCGGCTCCTTGTCGCATCGCATTTCGTTCGACCCGTCTGGCTTCTCCGGAGGGCTGGGGGGCTGACTGACCGGAGTGGCCACGGGCAACAGCGACAGGCTCCAAATGACGCGCAGGTTGGACGGCGACGCGGCTCGATGCCGGCCAAAGGATGGCGGCCGATCACGGCTTGGAGAGCGGTGTCTCTCGCGCTTGCGCGACACTCTTGCGGACCGTCGTGGGAGGGAGCAGTCTCGTCTTCCAGCACGAGGGATCGCATGGCGGACGAAGGATCGACCGAGACGGCAAGTCACTCCGGCGAGGTGCGGCCGCTGCGCCCCTCGCCGCCGCCAGTCGGCCCCGTCACCTTCGATCGCCACGAGCTGCGCGACATCCTTGCGCTTTACGGCCGCAAGGTCGCCGAGGGCGTGTGGCGCGACTATGCCATCGACTTCGGGCGCGACATGGCTGTGTTCTCGATCTTCCGTCGCGCCGCCGAATACCCGCTGTACCGCGTGGTCAAGGACCCGAAGCTCGCCGGCAAGCAGGGTGCGTTCTCCGTGGTCACCACCACGGGGCTGATCCTGAAGCGCGGTTCCGACCTGAGACGGGTGCTCGCCGTGCTCGATCGCGGCCGACTCAAGGTGGTCCCGGGCTGAACGCGCTGGCGCTCGAATGGCGCCTCCGTCATAGAGCGACTCGCCGGCGTGTGGCCGGTTTGGGAGGACCCCATGAAGATTTCCGCGCGCAACCAGCTCTCCGGCACCGTACTCGAGGTGCACAAAGGCGCGACGACCTCCCACGTCATCATCGAGGTCGCTGGCGCTGAGATTTTCGCCTCCGTCACGAACGAGGCCGTGGCCGAGCTTGGCCTCGAGAAGGGCAAGAAGGCCATTGCCGTGATCAAGGCCTCAGACGTCATGGTCGCCGTGGACTGACACTTTCGGAGGAGGAAGGCCGATGACCGGCACGTCCACCCGTGTCGATATGCAGGTCTCCGACTTCCTGGCCTTTCTTGAAAAAGGCCGAACGGAGAGCGCTGGGAACTCGTCGGAGGCGTGCCGATCATAATGGCGTCGCCGAGGATCGCGCACCAGCGCATCGCCTCGAACATCGAGCGGGCGCTGAACACGGTGATCAAGGCTGTCGACCTTGATCGCCGGTGAGATTGGCCTTCAGATCGAGAAGGTGCCGGGGTATCGGCCGGAGCCCGCCATCGCGGTACTCGATGCCGATTACGAACACGAACGCTATGCCGCATGTTTCTACGGCATCGTCGAGGTTCTGTCCGCCACCGATTGGCGAGACATGCGAGCACGGGACGGACAGCGATCGACGACACGCTCGCCTTCTACAGGTTGCATCCCTCTAAGGAATTCATCCTCCTCGTGTCGCAATATCGCATTGAGGTCGAAGACGACGTTCTCGATCTCCCTCGCATCGGCACGGTGTGCTCAATCGCGACCATCTACAAGGGCGTCAAGCTCGACCCCGGACACGGCTAGCCGTTCGTCTCAGACCTTCTTGGTCGGCCCGAGCAGCAGCGTCTCTTTGGCGTTCTTCGACAGTAGCCCCTCCACCTTGTTGGCCATGGCCGCAAGCAGCCACGGCAGGTGGATCTCGCAGCGCACCGTAGCCGGCTCGACGGCGATCTCGGCCGTCGCGGTCTGGCCGATGGCGCTGGCTTTCAGGTGCGCGACGTCGCCAACCCAGACCAGTTCCGCATGGCCGACCTTGTCGATGTACTGCGCCTTCATGAGATCGAAGCGTTCGGTGATGCGCTTCTTGGCCTCCGGCACGCTGAACTCGTGGGGAAACGACATGACGATCGAACGCGACATCGGGGCTCTCCGGACCGCTCCGATGTAGGCGCTCGCCGACGCCGCGCATAGGGCTAGGCCGGCGGCTCCAAGGTCGTAGGCTTTGTCGGATCGCCATGCGGGTCGAGCGCGTCGGCGTTGCCGCGGATCAGGCTCTCGAGGAAGCCGGCGAAAGGCTGGAGCAGCAGCGGCAGCGTGATCTCGATGCGCAGGTCCTTCTCGAAGACGGCGATCTCCGCGCTGCCCTTCTGGCCGAGCATCGTTGCCCAACCCCGGCCGATGTCGCCCTCCCAAACGAGATCCGACCGGCCGATGCGGTCGACGTAAGCGATTTTCAGCGCCTCGTAGCGCGCGGTGATGTTGCGCTTCGCGCCCTCGACGCCGAGGTCGTGGCGCGAGGTGATCGTAATGGTTTTCGCCATGCCGCCTCGAGTGGATCAGGCCTGTCGCAGTGCCTCGACGCCGGGCAGCGACTTACCCTCGAGCCACTCCAGGAAGGCGCCGCCCGCAGTCGAGAGGTAGGTGAGGTCGTCGCCGACGCCGGCGATATTGAGCGCCGCAACCGTGTCGCCGCCGCCCGCAACCGTCACCAGCTTGCCGGCTCGGGTCAGCGCCGCAGCGGCCTGGGCCACGCGCAACGTGCCGCGGTCGAACGGCTTGATCTCGAACGCGCCGAACGGGCCGTTCCACACCAGCGTCTTGACGTCCTGCAGCAACGCCTCGATGCGCGCGACCGTCTGCGGCCCGATGTCGAGGATCATCTTGTCCGCCGGCACGGCGTCGACCGGAACGGTTTCGTCCGGCGCGCCGGCCTCGAAACGCTCGGCCACCACGGCGTCGACCGGCAGCACGATGGTGCAGCCGGACTCGTCCGCGGTGGCCATGATGGTGCGGGCGGTCTCGGCCATGTCCTTCTCGCAGAGCGAGGTGCCGATGCCGAGGCCCTGCGCGAACAGGAAGGTGTTGGCCATGCCGCCGCCGATGATCAGGACGTCAACGCGTTTGACGA
>CAXTQM010000047.1:0-3954 GCA_964246205.1 uncultured Beijerinckiaceae bacterium
GTGGTCGCAGCCGCCTGCGGCTTGGCGGCGGTGGTGGTCTGCAGCGGCTTGACGCTGGCGCCGGCCGGCGGCTGGCCGGGCTTGTAGGACGTGCCGGACTTCTCGGCCGTATAGCTCGCGATGGCGTCCATCAGCGGCGGCGAAAGCGTATCGTAGGTATGGAGCCCGATGTCCTTGAACTTGCCGCGCACCGACTCCATGCCCGAGGGCTCGAAGCCCTGCTCGATAATCGAGGACACGAAGGCGGCGAACTGCGGCGCCTGCCAGCCCTTCTGGTCGGACAATTCGACGTGGACGAAGTCGAGCCCCTTGAATGGATGGTCCTTGACGATGCGGCCGTACAAGTGCGTGCCGCACTGCTTGCAGGCGTGGCGCTGGATGGTCGCGCTCTCGTCGACAATTTGAAGCTTTTCCGGGTGGGCGATCACCCGGAGCTTGTCGACCGGAACGACGCCGACGACCGAGAACAGCGCCCCGCTCGGCTTCCAGCACTTCGAGCAGCCGCACGCGTGATTGTGGGCCACGTCGCCGGTGATGCGTACGGCGACCTTGTCGCTCGGGCACTTGCAGAACAACGTGCCGCCGTTGAAGCTGCCGTAGCCCGGCTGTACCCCGTTGTCGATCAGCGGATGGAGGTTGGGCGCCATGGAAAGGACCTTTCTCGAAACATGTCTGAGCCGTGGCACAACCGCGCCGGTTCGTGGGCGTTGCGTCGCACGCGCCACGAAGACAGCTTAGCGGTAGTCTCGCCCTATGCAAGGTTGGAGCCGCCCGGCTCCCGGCGAGGCGCTCAGGCGACCGAACGCAACTCGCGCGGCAGGGGAAAGAACACGCTCTCGTCGGCCGTCGAGACGATCTCGATCTCGAGCTCGAAGCGAGCGGCGAAGCCGTCCATGATCTCCTCGACCAGCACCTCCGGCGCCGAGGCACCGGCGGTGATGCCGAGCGTCTTGATGTCTTCGAACAGCTCCCACTCGACGTCGTCGGCGCGCAGCACGAGGCGCGAGATCGGGCAGCCGGAGCGCTCGCCGACCTCCTTCAGCCGCTGCGAGTTCGAGGAGTTGGACGAGCCGACGACGATCAGCGCGTCGACGAAAGGTGCGATCCGCTTCACCGCCTCCTGCCGGTTCGTCGTGGCGTAGCAGATGTCCTCCTTCTGCGGCCCGACGATCAGCGGGAAGCGCTCGTGCAGCTTCTCGACCATCGCCTTCGTGTCGTCGATCGAGAGCGTCGTCTGCGTGACGTAGGCGAGCGTGGCCTCGTCGCGCACCTGCAGCGCGTCGATATCCTCGGGGTGCTGCACCAGCAGGATCGAGCCTTCCGGCAGCTGTCCCAGCGTGCCGACCACCTCCGGATGGCCGGCATGGCCGACGAGCAGGATCTGGCGCCCGCGCTTGTAGTGGATCTGCGCCTCGCGGTGAACCTTGGTGACCAGCGGGCAGGTCGCGTCTATGGCGTGGAAGTTCCGGCGGGACGCCTCGGCCGGGATGTCCTTGGGCACGCCGTGCGCCGAGAAGATCACCGGCTGCTGCGTGTCGGGCACCTCGGAAAGCTCCTCGACGAAGATCGCGCCTTTCGCCTTGAGGCCCTCGACCACGTATTTGTTGTGCACGATCTCGTGGCGGACGTAGACCGGCGCGCCGTAAATCCGCAACGCCTGGTCGACGGCGTCGATGGCACGGACCACTCCGGCGCAGAAGCCGCGCGGCGCGCAAAGATAGACCTTGAGCTTCGGCTTGGCCTTGACGCCCGTGAAAAGTTCGGCCGCCGCTTCGAGGATGGAGTTCGTCATGGAGCGGTGTCCGTCTCCTGCCGCCGGAGCGCGGCGCGGTGGGGCGCGAGGCCGCGCGAACGATCAACCGGGTATTGGGGTTGCCGCCTCCGGGTGTCAAGACCGGCGCCCTAGCCACCATCGCGCGCGGCCAGCGGCGCGCAACCGCCAGGATCAGCATGAGCCCGCCCGACCTCTTCCCCGGCTTCGCGTCGAGACACGTCGACACCGACGCCGGCCGTTTCTTCGTGCGCACCGGCGGCCAGGGCGCGCCGCTGCTGCTGCTGCACGGCTATCCGCAGACCCACGCCGAGTGGCACAAGGTGGCGCCTCGACTGGCGGAGCGCTTCAGCGTCGTCGCCATGGACTCGCGCGGCTACGGCGACAGCGTCGTGCCGGAGAGTCACGACGGCTCCGGCATGAGCAAGCGTGCCATGGGCGCCGATGCCTTGGCCGTCATGGCCGAGCTCGGGCACCGTAGGTTCCGGCTGGTCGGGCACGACCGCGGCGGCCGCGTCGCCTACCGCCTCGCCTTTGACAGGCCCGACGCGCTGGAGAAGGTGGTCGTCATCGACATCATCCCGACCGCCTCGATGTTCCGCGACATGGGCAAGGCCAAGAGCGCGATGAACAAGTACCATTGGCTGTTCCTGGCCCAGCCCGAGCCGTTCCCGGAGACGATGATCGGCGCCTCCGCGACCTTCTTCCTGGAGCATACGCTGGCGAGCTGGACGGCGAAGAAGGACCTTTCCGCCTTCGACCCGCGCGCGCTGGAGCATTATCGTCGCGCCTTCGCCGACCCGGCGCGGCTGCACGCGAGCTGCGAGGACTATCGCGCCGGCGCGCTGATCGACCGCGTGCAGGACGAGGAGGATCTCAAGGCCGGCCGCCGCATCGAGGTGCCGCTGCTGGCGATCTGGGGCGACAGCGGCATCCCGGCCTCGGGCATCTCGCCGCTCGACGTGTGGCGCGAGTTCGCCCGCGACGTTTCCGGCGAGCAGGTCAAGTCGGGCCATTTCGTGCCCGAGGAGAACCCCGACGCCTGCTTCGCGGCGTTGATGAAGTTCCTGCGCTAGCGGCGCCTTCGACCATCCCGTTGAAAGCGGCCGGGCCAAACCGCTTGACCGCGCCTCGTGCCTCGCCCTTGATCCGCGTGCCGACTGGCGGAGTTCGGCGGCATGGGGGATTGCGATGGGAACGATCGGCGCGGCTCGGATGATTTCTTATCTGTTGGTTTTCGGCGCCCTCGCCGCCGCTGACGCCTCGGCGCAGGATGCCACCAAGGGCAAATCGGTTTTCAACCAGTGCAAGGCCTGCCATGCGCTTGATCAAGCTCTGGTGGGGCCGCCGCTCGCCGGTGTCGTCGGGCGCAAGGCCGGCTCGGTCGCCGGCTATGCCTATTCCGACCTGATGAAGGCCGCCGGGGATGCCGGGCTGGTCTGGAACGAGGCCAGCCTCGTCGACTACCTCCAGGGGCCGACCGTTTATCTCAAGAAATTCGTGGCGGACAAGGGCAAGACGGCGACCGGCTCGAGCAAGATGTACTTCAATCTCGCCAACGAGGATCAGCGCAAGAACGTCGTGGCCTACCTCAAGGAGCAGAAGGCGCCGTAGCACTCATATCTTCTCTCGTTACGACGGCGGCGGCAACAGTCCGGGCGGCTAGGGCGTGGCAAGCGCACCGGCAACCCGGCGGCGCACAAAGGCGGTGAGAAGAGCGGCAAGGCCTTGGCCTCGCGCACGGCGGCCGAACGCTTCGCCTCGGCCAAGAAGGCGGCGGCGACGCGCAAGCGCAACCGCGAAAAGGCCGCCGCCTTCTCCTGACCTACTCCGTCGCGAAGTAGCCGAGCGCCAGCAGCGGCAGCACCGCGCCGACGCAGCAGGCGAGCGTCCAGCCGCCAAAGCCGTAGGCCTCGCCGGCGACCCATGAGCCGAAGGCGCCGCCGAGAAAGAACAACGCCAGGAACAGCCCGTTGAGCCGGCCCCGCGCCTCCGAGCCGAGCGCGAAGATGGCGCGCTGGCCAGTCACCAGGTTGGCCGCCGTCGCCATGTCGAGGATCAGCGCGGCGACGACGAGCAGCGGCCACGAGGTGAGGAAACCACCCAGGATGGCGACGCCGAACGACGCCGCGCCCACGACGAGCGCGGCTCCGGTGATCGTCTTGGTGTGGCCGGCATCGGCG
>CAXTQM010000047.1:3964-9870 GCA_964246205.1 uncultured Beijerinckiaceae bacterium
TGGCCGCTGCTCGCGCGCACCCCGGCGCTGCACCGGCGCGGCGCCTACCAGGCGGCGCTGTTCGGCGCTTTCTCGCTGTTCTGGACCGCGGTGCCGCTGGTGCTCGAAGGGCCGCGCTTCGGCAGCCGCACCGCCAGCAGCACCATCAGCAGCAGGGACGCGACGGCGCTCGCCGCGAAGATGCTCCGGGTGCCGAAGAAATGCGCGGAAAAGCTCGCCGCCGGACGCGACAGCATGATGCCGAAGAGCAGGCCGCTGACGACGCTGCCGACCACGCGGCCGCGGGTGGCATCCGGCGCGAGATGGCCGGCGTAGGGCACCATCACCTGCACGGAGGTGGCGGCAAGGCCGGTGACCAGCGACGCTGCGAGAAAGACAGCCGCATCGGGTGCGAAGACGATGGCGACGAGCGCGGCGACGAGCAGCGCCAGCATGACCAGGATGAGCCGGCGGTTCTCCGCGATATCTCCGAGCGGCACCACCAGCACCAGACCGGCGGCGTAACCGAGCTGGGTTACGGTGACGAAGAGCCCGGCGCTCGACAGCGGCGTGCCGAAGGCGCGGCTGACGAGCCCGACCAGCGGCTGCACGTAATAGATGTTGGCGACGACGAGCCCGCAGGCGAAGGCCAGCAGCGAAATCAGCGCCCGAGGCACTGCCGCGTCGCCGATGCGGCCCGCGCTTCCGTCGATCAACCGCTACTCGTCCTCGCCGAATTTACCGGCGACGAGCGCGGTCAGGGCGTCAAGCGCCGCCGCCGCCTGCGGGCCCTCGGCCGAGACCAGGATGGTCGAGCCGACGCCTGCGCCGAGTGTCAGGATGCCCATGATCGAGGTGCCGCCGACGGTCTCGCCGTTGCGCGTGACGGTGACGGTCACGGCGGCCTCGAAGGTTTCGACGCATTGCACGAATTTGGCCGTCGCACGGGCGTGCAGGCCGCGCCGATTGACGATGGCGATCTCGCGAACCAGCGTTTCCGCGGCAACGTCGTCCGCGCCCGATGTGGTCTCGCTCATTTGCCGCTGAGCACGCGGCTGGCGACGTAGATGTACTTGCGCCCGGCGTCCTGCGCCTGGATCACCGCCTGCTCCAGACTGGCGGCATCGCGCACCGAGGCGAGCTTGATCAGCATGGGGAGGTTTATGCCGGCGACGACCTCGACGTGATGGCCGCCCATGACGGAGATCGCGAGGTTCGAGGGCGTGCCGCCGAACATGTCGGTCAGCAGCACCACGCCGGCGCCCGTGTCGACCTCGCCGACGGCATGGATGATGTCGCCGCGGCGCCGCTCGATGTCGTCATCGGGACCGATCGAGATGGTGGCGACCTGCTTCTGCGGGCCGACGACGTGCTCCATGGCGGCGCGAAACTGCGTGGCGAGTTCGCCGTGCGTGACGAGCACCATTCCGATCATCGGCACCGCACCCCTTCACGGAGACGGGTCTCGCCGGCTGATCTCCGACGCGTCTGCAAATTCCGAATCTCGCTTTGTAAGCGGCGCGCCCGGGCGCTCCGGCAGGCGGGTATATACGAGCGCGTTTTCCTTACCAATTCCAAACTTCACCTTGGGGCAGGTTCGGGAGCCGCCATGCCGTATAGGCGACGATTCCTGTCCGCGGTATGCCACCAGGCCAGCACGACCCCGGCCCGCACCGCCTCGTCCGAAGGTACGAGCGCCAGCGTGGGAAGGTTTGCAAGCCCGTTCGCGTCGGATGCGGCATGCTCGTCCAGCCTCACCACAGCTGCGACGACGGTACGCTCGAGCCAGGGTATCGCGACGAAGCCCAGGCCGCGCCGCTCGATGAAGCCTGCGATGCGAGGATGAGGTCGCGCTTCCAGGCCGCGCGCCGTCTCGGTCAGGAGGATGCGATCGTCGCCGATCAGCGCGATGTGCCGACGCCTGCTCGAACAACCAACCAGCGTGGCGGCGAGCCGGCTCTTGCCCGAGCGGGAGCGCCCGAGGATCAGCAGCGCCTTGCCCTCGATGGCCACGGCGCTCGCGTGGAGCGCCAGGCCGGCCGGCGCGCCGGCCTCACGCGACATCGCAACTGGCCGGCAGCCCGGTGAACCGGGCGCCGAGCACGGTCTCTTCGTCGTCTTCGTCGTCAGCGATGGCTTCGGCAACAGCGGCTTCGGCTTCGGCCATCCGGTTGGCGGCCACGATCGTGCCGCCGTGCACCTCCACGATCTGGCGCGAGATCGAGAGGCCAAGACCCGAGTTCTGCCCGAAACCGTGATCCGGCCGATCGGTATAGAACCGCTCAAAGATGCGCTCGAACGCGTCGGCGGGGATGCCCGGCCCGTCGTCGTCGACGATGATCTCGTAGCCCGCCAGCGCCTGTGCCCGGGTCGGGCCGCGACGCGGGCGCATGGTGACTCTGACGCTGCTTCCCTCGCTGGATAACGAGCGGGCGTTGTCTATGAGGTTGTTGAACACCTGCCCAAGTCGGGAATCGTAGCCGCTCACCAGGATCGGCAGCGGCCTGCCGCCCTCCCCCTGCATCGGGATCACGTCGAGGGTGACGCGGACGTGATCGCGGCCGACGCCGTTGGCCACCGCCACGACGGCTTCCATGACCTGCATCAGGTCGACGTCCTGGTTGTCGGAGCGCGCCAGCTCGGCATCGAGGCGGGAAGCGTCGGATATGTCGCTGATCAGCCGGTCGAGCCGCTTCACGTCATGCTGGATGATCGCCAGCAGGCGGTCCTGCGCGTTCTGGGTGCGGGCGATCGGCAGCGTCTCGACGGCGCTGCGCAGCGAGGTCAGCGGGTTCTTGAGCTCGTGGGCGACATCTGCGGCGAAGCGCTCGATTGCCTCGATCCGGGCGTAGAGCGCCACCGTCATGTCGCGCAGCGAGCCGGAGAGGTGGCCGATCTCGTCGGAGCGCGCGGTGAAGTCGGGAATCTCCTGCCGGGATCGGGTACCGCGCCGGACGCGGTCCGAGGCTTCGGCGAGCCGGCGCATCGGCTCGGCAATGGTGTTGGCGAGGAACAGCGACAGCAGGAACATGATGATCGCCGAGACGAGGAAGATACGTACGATGGCCCAGCGCTCGGTGGCGATGATGCCGTCGATGTCACCGCCCAGCGTCGACAGCAGCAGCGCGCCGTTGATCGAGCGCTGGCCTCGGATCGGCACCGCGACGGAGATGATCGTGTCGCCGCGCGCGTTGACGCGCACGACGTTTTGCATCGTGCCGCCGAGCGCCGCCTCGACCTCGGGAAAGTTCTTGCCGTTGCGGCCGGTGAACTCCTCGGCGCGCGGTGGCTCGGCATGGCCGAAGCGGCCCTTCACCGCGTTCCAGGTGCGCTCGATCAGCGTCAGCCCGTCCTCGCCGACGGAAGACGCCGACGGCAGGTTGGAGCGGAACACGCTGGTGCGGCGGTTGAGCGAACGCGAATCGATGAGCAGGTAACCATCGCGGTCGAAGATGCGGGCCCGGGTGCGAGTCGGCAGCACCAGGCGCCGCAGCACCGGGCCGATGCGCTCGGGATTGATGGAGAATTGCAGCGAAGGCGCGTTCTCGTCGGAGGCCGCGCCGGTCTGTCCCGGTGCGAGCTGCAACAGCTTCTCCGGATCGATCTGGATGGCGTCGGTGTTGACGCTCGCCGACGCCGAGACCGCTGCGGCGATGATCTCGCCCTGGGTTTCGAGGCTCTGGACGCGGGCATCGATGAGGCCCTCGCGAAACTGGTTGACGTAGAGGAATCCAACCGCCAGCGCGACGAGGCCGCCGAGATTCAGGAAGACGATGCGGCGGGTGAGCGAAGACGCGAACCGCGCAGAAAGCACGCGGACGAGAGGGCGTGCGCGACGTTGAAGGCCGCGGCGAATGCGGCGGAACTCGCGACCCCAGACGACATGACGGGGCTCGTTCGGCGCGGGCTCGTCAAGGCTTCGGGCGTCGGCCCGCAGCCGGGGGGGCACCTCGGCTTTATTCCTTGAAGCGGTAGCCGACGCCGTACAGCGTTTCGATCATCTCGAAGTCGTCGTCGACGCTCTTGAACTTCTTGCGCAGCCGCTTGATGTGGCTGTCGATGGTACGGTCATCGACGTACACCTGATCGTCGTAGGCGGCGTCCATAAGCGCGTTGCGGCTCTTGACGACGCCCGGACGGGTGGCGAGCGCCTGCAGGATCAGGAACTCGGTCACGGTCAGCACCACGGGATCGTTCTTCCAGGTGCAAGTATGGCGCTCGGGATCCATCTTGAGCAGACCGCGCTCGAGCACCTTGGCCTCTGATTCCTTCTGCTGCGCCGCCTCTTTGGGGTTGGCGCGGCGCAGGATCGCCTTCACCCGCTCGACCAGCAAACGCTGAGAGAACGGCTTTCGGATGAAGTCGTCGGCGCCCATCTTCAAGCCGAACAGCTCGTCGATCTCCTCGTCCTTCGAGGTCAGGAAGATCACCGGCAGATCGGACTTCTGGCGCAAACGGCGCAGCAGCTCCATGCCGTCCATGCGCGGCATCTTGATGTCGAAGATCGCGAGGTCGGGCGGGTTGGTCTTCAGCCCGTCGAGCGCCATCGACCCGTCGGTATAGGTCTGCACGCGGTAACCCTCGCCCTCGAGCGCGATAGACACCGAGGTGAGGATGTTGCGGTCGTCGTCGACCAGGGCGATGTTTGGCATCGTTCACTCTCGACTGCGGGCGCTCGAAAACGCCCTGGGAGTTCCGGTGCTGACCGGGCGAACTCGCGCGCCTTGACGGCGAACGCGACGCGCGCTGATTTGTTTGTCATGCGTGACGTTAAAGTCACGGCATGTCAAGGGCGGCTGCCACAATTCGTTGCTTTATGAACGCCGCCGATTACTGGAAAACGGAAAGCGACAACAGAACTTTTTTCCGCCGTTGCTTCGCACCGCACCGCCGAGCGCTTCCAAAGGTGTTTTCCCTAAAAAGTGACGACCTTGTTTTCGCCGGGATCTTTCGACGGTTCGCCGGTAAGGCGCGCCTTGGCATAGCCGACCGCGAAGACCCAGGCCGAAGAGGGCGCGTCCCAATACTCGGCGCTCACGACCTTCACGCAGATCAGCGCGATATCGGGATCCTCCGGCCCCTTTGGAAACCAGACCCGCATCGGCTCGCTCCAAAGCTCCTTCACCTTCGCAGTGTCGTACGTCACGCGTGCGGTACCGGCCACCGAGACGTAGTTCTGCTCCTTAGGCTCGGAATAGGCGAGAAGGACGTGGCCGTCGTCCTTGATCTGGTCGAGCTTGGGAGCATCCTTGCGCGAGGCGAACCACAGCTCGCCATCGAAGTCCTTGTTCATCGCCGCCATCGGCCGCCCGCGCAGCCCCTCGTCCGTCGAGGTGACGAGGAGCGCGATCCTGACGTCCTTGATCAGCTCCCAGACCTTCTGGCGATCGTTGTAGGAATCCGACGTATCAGTCACTCAGGGCTCCTCGTTTGGGCGTTGGCGCGAAACGGCGCCTTCCGCGCAAGGTTCCTGCGCGCCTAGCGCACCTGTGGCAGCGCGCGCGCTGGCGGCGGGCTGCGAAGCTGTGTCATGAGCGCTCTTTGCAGAGCGAGGAGCCAGCTATGACCGAGAGCGGCGAGGACGCGCCGGCGCGTCGCCCGGGCGCCGACCCCGACTTCGACCCGCTGGCGGAATCGAAGCGCCTGCTGCGCTCGATCCGTGCCGGCGCACTCGGCACGCTCAACGGCTCCGGCGATCCGTTCTCGACCCTGGTCACGGTGGCGACCGATCCCGACGGTTCGCCGCTGATCCTGGTATCGCAGCTCTCGGCCCACACCCGACATCTCGACGGCGATCCGCGCTGCTCGCTGCTGCTCGCCGAGACCGGGGCGGGCGATCCGCTGACCCACCCGCGCCTGACCTTGACCGGCAAGGCGATCAAGGTCGCGGAGCCGGCGGCCCGCAGGGCGGTGCGCGCGCGCTTCCT
>CAXTQM010000047.1:9880-10906 GCA_964246205.1 uncultured Beijerinckiaceae bacterium
CCGAAACGCGGCGCGCCATGCGCGGCCGCTTCCTCGCGCGGCATCCGAAGGCCGAGCTCTACGCGGATTTTGCCGACTTCTCGTTCTGGCGTATCGCGATGGAGCAGGTGCACCTCAACGGCGGCTTCGCCCGCGCCGCGCGCTTTCCGGCAGCGCGGCTGCTGACGCCCACGGCGGGCGCGGCGGAGCTCCTTGCGGCGGAAGCCGGCGCCCTTGCGCACATGAACGCCGACCACGCCGACGCGCTGGCGCTCTACGCGCAGGCGCTCGCCGGCCAACCCGCCGGCGCCTGGCTCGCCACTGGCCTCGACCCAGACGGCATGGACCTCGCCTGCGGCGACCTCAACGCCCGTCTGCCCTTCCCCGAGCCGGTCACCACGCCGGGCGACCTGCGCAAGATGCTGGTGACCCTGGCCGAGCGGGCGCGGAGCAAGTCATAGCCGCGCCCTCGCCTTGACACCTGCCGCCTCGCACGACACCACGCGGCCATGGGGCGGCGCTACCACATCCTCGACGTGTTCAGCGCGCGCCCGCTGGCGGGCAACCCTCTCGCTGTGGTCAGCGAGGCCGAGGGGCTCGACGCCGCCACGATGCAGGCCGTCGCGTGCGAGTTCAACCTGTCCGAAACGGTGTTTCTGCTGCCGCCGGACGACCCCGTGAACATGGCGCGGGCGCGCATCTTCACTCCCAGAACTGAGCTGCCCTTCGCCGGCCACCCCACCATCGGCGCGGCGGTGCTGGTCGCGACGCTGGAGGCGCCCGACCTCATCGCCGCGCGGGAGATCGACCTCGTGCTGGAGGAGGCGATCGGCCCGGTACGCTGCACCGTGCGCCACCGCCGCGGCGAGGCCGCCCACGCCCGCTTCGAGGCGCCGCAGCTTGCCGAGCCCTGGGGCGAGCCGCCGGACGCCGGCGAGATCGCTGCGCTGCTCGGTCTCGCGCCCGAGGAGACCGGCTGGGGCGGCCATGCGCCGACGCGCTACACGGCAGGCGTCCCCTTCACCTTCGTACCGGTCGGCTCCATCG
>CAXTQM010000048.1:0-10769 GCA_964246205.1 uncultured Beijerinckiaceae bacterium
CATCAACGACGTGCTCGACCTTTCGAAGGTCGAGGCCAACAGGATGGAGTTGTTCGCCGAGCCGATCGAGGTCGGATCCTTCCTGGACGAGGTGGCGGCGACCTTGGACTCGCTCGTCAAAACCAAGGCCAACACGCTCGCGCTCGATCTTGGTCCAGCTCTCGGCACGATACGCACCGACGCGGTCAAGCTGCGCCAATGCCTGTACAACCTGCTCGGCAACGCCTGCAAATTCACCGAGAATGGTGACATCACGCTACGCGTGCGCCGCGACGGGACGTGGATCGACTTCGCCGTGCAGGACACCGGCATCGGCATGTCGCCCGAGCAATTGCAGCGGCTGTTCCAGCGCTTCAGCCAAGCCGACGAAAGCACCACCCGCAAGTTCGGCGGCACCGGGCTCGGCCTGGCGCTCACCCGCGCCTTTGCCCGGTTGCTCGGCGGCGACGTCACGGTGACGAGCGCGGAGGGTGAGGGCACGTGCTTCACCGTCAGGATCCCGGCCGAGGCGCCAGAGGGCGCGATGGCGCCTGACGGGGGCTGGCGCCCGGCCGAGCCGACTGCCAACGAGCGTCGCGACCTGGTGCTTGTGATCGACGACGAATCCTCGCAGCGCGAGTTGCTCAGCCGCTTTCTCACCAAGCAGCATTTCGCGGTTCGCGTCGCTGGTGATGGTCGAACCGGTCTGCAACTCGCCCGCAGCCTGAAGCCGCGGGTTATTCTGCTCGACGTGATGATGCCCGACCTCGACGGCTGGGCCGTGCTTAAGGAGCTCAAGGCCGATCCCGAGACTGCCGACATCCCTGTGGTGATCGTAAGCTTCGTCGCCGAGCCGAAGCTCGGCTCCTCGCTCGGTGCCGCCGACACGCTGCCCAAGCCGGTCGACTGGGCCAAGCTGAAGAGGCTGCTCGACGGGTTTCGCGCCTCTGGAGGCGACGTGCTGGTCGTCGACGACGATTCCGATCTGCGCCACCGCCTGCGCGCGGCCCTGGAGCGGAGTGGCTGGAGCGTGCGCGAGGCCGGCGACGGCTCGGCGGCGCTCGTCGAGGTGCAGCGCGCTGCGCCTCACCTGATCGTGCTCGACCTGACCATGCCGGTCATGGACGGCTTCGCCTTCCTTCACCGCTTGCGCGCCGAGCCGAAGGGTGCCGGCATTCCGGTCGTGGTGCTCAGTGCGCGAGACATTACCAACGCCGAGCGCGAGGTTCTCGCCGAGGCCGAGCGCGTAGTGCGAAAGGGCGACATCAGCCTGGGGGAGCTGACGGCGGAGATCCGCGCCCTACATGGCAGAGGAAGGCACGCCGCACCAGCGTGAGGTGCGGCAAGGCGCGCAGCGGTCCCAGGCCGACGCTGGCTTGCGGAAAATCGATTCCGACCGCGTCGGCTCGCGGCTCATCCTCGCGGCGGAAAGCGGCAATGCTCCAATACAACAGGAACAGAACGCACGTATTGCATGGCTGAGGTCCAAACGATCGACAACAGGATCACGACAGCAGCGCGCATGATACCCGGCCCTGCATGGGTCATGGGCGCCGACGGCGCGCTGGAGTGGGTCAACGAGGCGATGCTGGCCATCCTGGGCCAGACCGCAGCCGCCCTCGTTGGCCGTCCTTTCGCGAAATTGCTGCATCCCGACAGCCGCGACGATTACGACTTTGCCTGGCACAGCGCGGTGGCGGCGCATGTGTGCATCGGCCACGCGAAGTCAGGCTTCAAAGGTCGCGTCGCCACTGCCGACGGCGGCTGGCGCTGGCTGTTGATCCACGCCGCACCGGCGGAGCCGGCTAGGGGCAGCGGCGGACCTTGGATCGGCACCGCCGCCGACATCGACGCCGAGGTCACCTCCGTCGATGCGCTGACGCGCGATAACGAGGAACTCGAGCAGGATCTGTTCACGCGCCTGCACGAACTCAACCGCAGCCGCTCGCACCTGCAGACAATCTTCGACGCCTGCCCGGATTACCTTTACCTGATCCGTCTCAAGGCCGGGGTGCTCGCCTACGAGGACGTCAATCCGGCGGCGCAGGCGCTGTTCGACGTCGATCGCAGCAAAGTCGCCGGACGCCCCGTTGCCGAAGTCGTCGGCGTCGAGAGCGCCGCCAGCATCGAGACGCACGTGCGCCGGGCGTTGCGCGGCACGCGCGTCCAATATCAGGTCGAACGTCGCACCGGCGCGCCGATCACGGTGCAGATCGTCGGCGCACCAATCGCCTACTCCAACGAGGAGGAAGGGCTCGTCCTGTTCTGCGGGCGCGACATCACCGAGCAGCGCGCCGCGGAGGATGCGCTGCGGCAATCTCAGAAGATGGAGGCGGTGGGCCAGCTCACCGGCGGCCTCGCCCACGACTTCAACAACCTACTGACCGGCATTATGGGCAGTCTCGATTTGCTGCAGGTACGAGTGGCGCAGGGCCGTTACGACCGAGTAGAGCGCTACGTCGACGCGGCGCAGGAGGCGGCAAAGCGCGCCGCGGCGCTGACCCATCGCCTGCTCGCCTTCTCGCGGCGGCAGACGCTCGATCCCAAGCCGGCGAATATCAACACGCTTGTCGCCGGCATGCTCGACCTGCTGCGGCGCACCGTTGGCCCCGAGATCCTGCTGGAAACCACCCAGGCCGACGACCTCTGGATCGTGCTGGTCGATGTCAGCCAGCTCGAGAACGCGCTGCTCAACCTGTGCATCAACGCCCGCGACGCCATGCCGGATGGCGGCCGGATCGATGTCGAGATGCGCAACACGCGGCTGAGTGCGTCGACGGCGGGTGAGCGCGACCTGCCGCTTGGCGACTACGTCGCGCTCAGCGTCAGCGACAACGGCACCGGCATGCCGCCGGAGGTCGCGGCCCGCATCTTCGACCCGTTCTTCACCACCAAGCCGCTGGGCTCGGGCACCGGGCTCGGCTTGTCGATGATCTACGGCTTCGCCCGGCAGTCCGGCGGCAACGTGCGCGTCCATACCAGGCCGGGGATCGGCACCACCATGCGCATCCTGCTGCCGCGCCATTATGGCGAGGCTGAGCATGAGGTCGAGAGCGGCGGGCTGTCGGACGCGCCGCGTTCCAGCCAGGGCGAAAGCATCCTGCTGATCGACGACGAGCACGCAGTGCGCTCGCTCGCCGCCGAGGTGCTGGACGAACTCGGCTATCGCATCGTCATGGCGGCCGACGGCAACGAAGGCCTAGAGCGGCTGCGCTCGAAGACGCGGTTCGATGTGCTGATCACCGACGTCGGCCTGCCCGGGGGCCTTAATGGCCGTCAGGTGGCCGATGCCGCCCGCCTGCTGCGCCCGGGCATCAAGGTCCTGTTCATCACCGGCTATGCCGAAAATGCCGTTCTGAACCACGGCCACCTTGCGGCGGGCATGCAGGTCCTGACCAAGCCTTTCGCGATGGAAACGCTGGCTTCGCGCGTGAAGCAGCTGATCGAGCAGCCGTGACCAACGGCAGGAGAGACGAGTTGGACGCGACGATGCTGCCGGATTTCGGCGAGTGGGCCTTCCTCGACACGATCAGCGACGGCGCCTACGTCGCCGACCGCGAAGGGCGCTGCCTGTTCCTCAACGCGGCGGCGATGCGCCTGTTCGGCTTTCGCGATCGCGCGCAAGTTGTCGGGCGCAACATGCACGACCTAGTGCATCACACCCGCCCCGACGGGTCGCCCCTGCCGCGATCCGAGTGCCGGCTGCTCTATCCTGCCCATGGCGCCACCTCGGTCACGCTGGAACGCGAAATGCTGTGGCGCGAGGACGGCACGCCGTTCTTCGCCCAATATTCCTCGTACCCGCTGCCCGGATCGTCGGACGGCGCGCGCATTCTGACGATGCGCGAGCTGTCGGCGAAGGGCGAGGCCGCCGCGCGCGAAAGCGCCAGCCTCGTGGCCGCGATGCTGGCTTCCACCGACATGGTCTTTGCGCTGGACGAGGCCGGCAGGATACTCGAGATGAGCGCCGCCGCAGCCGACGCTTTCGATCTCGCGCCAGGGCGAGGCGCCGGACAAGACCTCGTCGACACGATCTTCCCCGAACGGTCGCGTGACCAGCAGCGTACGCAACTAGCAAAGGCGCTCGCCGGCGAGAGCGAAGCGCTCGCGATCCGCGACGAGGTCGAGGTTGTCTCCGCCTCGGGCATGACCTTTCCCGCCGAGCTCATCCTGCTGCGCAGCGCCAACGGCGGCGCGATGCGGCTTGTCGCGCACCTGCGCGACACCAGCGCTCGGCGGCGCGAGCAGCGGCTGGCGCGCCAGCACGAGGTGCGCTTCCTCACCATGGCCAACGGCAGCCCCCAGCTGAGCTGGATGGCCGATGCCGAAGGCTCGATCAACTGGTACAACCAGCGCTGGTACGATTTTACCGGCACGACGCTGGCCGAGATGGCCGGCTGGGGCTGGACCAAGGTTCACCACCCCGACCACATCGAACGCGTCGAGCGCCGCTGGCGCCAGAGCTTCGTCAACGGCACGCCATGGGAGGACACCTTTCCGCTCCGCGGCAGGGAAGGAGACTTCCGCTGGTTCCTGTCGCGCGCCATGCCGATGCTCGACGAGCCCGACGCCAACCACCCGGCGGGCCGCATTGTCGGCTGGATCGGCACCAACACCGACATCACCGATATGCGTGAGGTCGAGCAGCGCCTGGAGATGGCGCGCGACGAGGCCGAGGCGGCCAACCGCGCCAAGTCGACCTTCATGGCGAACATGAGCCATGAATTGCGCACGCCGCTCTCGGCGATCATTGGCTACGCCGAGATGCTTGCCGAGGATCTCGCCGACGGCACCGAGCCCACCGACCTCGCGGCCGACGTCGACAAGATTGAGGGCAACGCTCGCCACCTGCTCGGGCTCATCAACGACGTGCTCGACCTCTCCAAGGTCGAAAGCGGCAAGATGGAAGCCTTCATCGAGACCTTCGACCTCGACAAGATGCTGGAGGACGTCCAGTCCACCGTCGGCGCGCTCATGGAAAAGAAGGGCAACGCTTTCGCGCTAAAGCGCGGCGAGCACCTCGGTGTGATGCGCTCGGACGTGACGCGGCTACGCCAGGTGCTGCTGAACCTGCTCTCCAACGCCGCCAAGTTCACCGAGAAGGGGCTCGTCACGCTCGCCGTCACCCGCGAGGCCGACTGGATCAGCTTCGCCGTCACCGACAGCGGCATCGGCATGAAGCCGGAGCAGCTGGCCAAGCTGTTCCAGCGCTTCCAGCAGGCCGACGTCTCGACGACGCGCCAGTTCGGCGGCACCGGCCTGGGTCTGGCGCTGACCAAGGCGTTCGCCGCGCTGCTCGGCGGCACCGTGACGGTGACCTCCGAGGTCAGCCGGGGCAGCACCTTCACGGTGCGCCTGCCGGCGGCGATGGGCGAGGTCGACGAGGCCGCTAAGCTGCCGCCGGAGATCGACCCCGGTTCTCACGACGAGGTCGCCGGTCGCGAAACCGTGCTGGTGATCGACGACGACGAAACCCAGCGTGACCTGATGAGCCGCTTCCTCGTGCGCGAGGGCTTCCTGGCCCGCACCGCCGGCGATGGGCCGACCGGTCTCGAACTCGCCCGCCGGCTCCGGCCGCGCGCCATACTGCTCGACGTGACGATGCCGGGCATGGATGGATGGTCGGTGTTGAGCACGCTCAAGGCCGATCCCGACCTCGCCGGAATCCCCGTCGTGATGGTGACCTTCGTCAGCGAGCGCGCGCTCGCCAACTCGCTGGGCGCCGCCGACTACGTCATCAAGCCGGTCGACTGGAGCCGTCTGCGCCACGTCATGGAGGCGTTTCGCGAGGCCGAGGGCGACGTTCTCGTCGTCGACGACGAGCCCGAGATGCGCCGCCTCGCTCGCACCGCGCTCGAGCGCAACGGCTGGAGCGTGGTCGAGGCCGCCGACGGTGCCGAGGGCCTGGCTTTCGTCGCGCGGTCGATCCCGCGCGTCATCCTGCTAGACCTGTCGATGCCGGTGATGGACGGCTTCGGCTTCCTCCAGGAGCTGCGGCGGAGGCCAGGCTGCGAACTGGTGCCGGTGGTGGTGCTGACCGCGCTCGATCTCACGCAGGAAGACCGACGGCGCCTTCGTGGAGCCAACCAGATCCTGAACAAGGGCGCGACGAAGATGAGCGAACTCGTCGACAAGCTGCGTCGGTTGGGTGCCGAAGCCGAAGAGGCGGTGTAGCCGCCGAGAGAACGCGCTCCTGCACCGAATTCGCTAGCGGGTGGCCGGCGGCGGTCCGGCGACGGGCGCGTCCAGCACGCCGAAGATGTTGCGCAGAAAGCCCGGCGCGATGACCGACAGCGGGTTGATGGTCAGGCTGGGCGAACTAGCCTCACCGGTGATGTTGAAGGTGATAGCCAGCAGTCCCTCGTTGGACTTGCCGCCCAGAAAGGCGCCGACGACGGGAATTTGCGAGAACAGGTTGTTGATGGCGAAGGCTGGCACGAACGTGCCTTTCATACCGACGCGGTCGTGGGAATAGTCGAGCCAACCGTCGACCGACAGCCCGATTTGCGGGCCGTACATGGTGGCATCGCTGAGGTCGAGCCGACTGCCGTCGCGCTGGAAGTTGACCTTGAGGCGCCTGAAGTCGACGGCACCGCCGTCGATGCGGCGCGCCTCGTCCTGGTTCCGGCCTGGCGCGGCGGTCGTCGTTGAAGTCGCCACTAGCTGTCGGATCGCCGGCTCGTCGCGCAGCACGAAGTCGCGGATCTCGAGATTGCCGCTGAGCGTCTCTTCGTCCAGCTGCATGGTGGAGGCCAGATGACCGCCTTCCATGTGCTTGTAGAGGTCGATGAAGGAGAGGAGCGCGCCGGCGTCCTGCGCCGCGATCTTCATGCGCCCGTTGGGCGTCATGGATCCCGAGAAGGCCTGCCGACCGAAGTGTCCCTGGGCCGAGAACTGCCGAGTTTGCGCGTTGCGCTTGGAGAGCTTCAGCTCGACGCCGCTCATGACCTCCTTGTTGAAGCCGGTCAGAATGTTCGACTTGAGGTCGACGTCGAACCCTTTCAGGGCCTGGATCTCCTGCTTCTCGGCCTTGGCGTTGCGCACCATCTTCGGGCTGTCGCTGCCCGGCGTCGAGGTCAGCGCCTTGAGGAACGGCCGCGCGTCGACCGTGGAGCCGCGAACCACGAGCTTGATGGCGTCGTCGCCCTTGGCGACGTCGAGCTTCATGTCGTCTCCCGGCGACACCTTGAAGGAGGCGAAGCGCGCGGCCTGGAAGCTGTTGTCGGCGCCAAGCTCGACCGCGCCGCGGGCCTGGAGCGAACCGATGTCGACGTTGAGCGCGTCTATCGACGTCTTGTCGGTGCCGGTGGACAGGGTGAAGGCGACCTTGGCCGCCCGTCCCGGCGGCTTGGACAGCCCGATAAAGGCGGCGGCGATGCCGGTTTTCGCGAGGTCGATCTCAACCTGCGCCTTCATCTTCTGGGGATCGCCCAACGTGGTGGCGACGTGCGCCGTCATCGGGCCGGTCACGCCGGGAACGACGTTGAGCCCGAGCTTGGAGCGGGCGCCCTCGTCGAGGGTAAGCGCGATGGTGGCGCTGGGCGGCCCACCGCCGCTGCGCGTGATGTCGAAGGTCGCGGCGCCACCGAAAAGCCGGCCCTGACCGCTGGCGCGCAGCGTGCCGTCGCCGACCTTGATCGACAGCGTCGCATTGTCGAGGCTCTCTTTGCCGATCAGGTGATCGGCGCTGAAGTTCGTCACCTTGGCGTCGACGTTCAACGCTTCGTCCGAGGGGTCGGCGGCCTTCCCGAGCACGATGGCCTTGTCGAGATCGCCTTCGATCTGGCCGTGCAACGTCTTGGGATCGACCGGCAGCGAGGCGAAGGGCTTCAGCGCCGGGCGCGCGAGGATCGCGGCGATGGTCTCAACGGACCCCACAAGGTGTGCCGTGATCCTCGCGTGCGCCGGATGCACGTCGCTGTCGAGCACGACGAAGCTGCCGTTGCTGAGGTTGGCCGTGTGCCCATCGGCGGTGGACGTCGCCTTGTCGACGACGAGATGGGTGGATCGGCCGGTTACGTGGCCGGTGCCGCTGACGTCGTCGAGCGGCGGAACGCCGTCGAGGTAGCGGACGCGCCCGCCCGTCACCTTGAAGTCCATCTTGACCGAGGCGTCCGAGGGCGCGCGGTCGCCGCGCATGCGCGCGAGGTCGTTCTTGTTGTAGTCGATCTTCAGCGTGCCATCGGTGACGAGGCCGGCCTCGAAATGGTTGAGCGTCCAGGCCCGCACTGCCGAGGCGAGCGAGGCCGGCCAGATGCGCTTCACGACGGCGACCGGCGTCGGGTCCATCGACACGCCGAGACGGATGCGCGGCCCGGCGTTCCAGTCCACGGCGCCCGCCATCGCCACGCCGCCGGTCCCCGGCTTGAAGGCCATGCGATCGATAAAGAAAGTCTTGGCGTCGAGATCGAGCCTGCCGTGGAACTCGCCGCTGTCGACAGGGATGGGCGCCTCGCCCTTGCGCGCCGGTGTCAGCAGGGCCGGCTGCGCCAGCGCTAGGTCGACCAGCCAGGGGTCACCTTCGCGCGCCGGCGGGACGACGCGGCCCGCGGCATCGAAATGCGTGCCGCCCTCGATGTAGGCGAGCTTGTCGACTTTAACGGTGCGGTCCTTGCCATCCCAATGAATGCCGGCGGTGATCGCATCCATGAAGGCCGGCTCGAAGTCAGGATCGTCAAGCAGCAGGAAGCCGCGTCCCATGTCGAGCCCGCCGGAGGCTTCGAGCAGCGTGTTGTCGGGACGCAGCGCGATATCGACATGCGCGCCGATCGGCATGTCGGTGTCGAGGCCCATCGACCGGCTGCCCGCGGCGTAGCGCAGCTCGTCGATGGTGAGGTCCTGCATTTTAAGGGAGAAACGGCGCTCGGCGTGGGGCTGACCGCGCGCAATGGCGGAGATCGACCAGCGGCGAGCCGGCCCCTGCGCCGAGAGCCCGAAGCTCGACACGCCATGGCGCTTGTCGAACGAGAGATCGAGGCCGCTATAGACCGTCTGCTCGTCCGTCACTTGGTCCTGGATCACCAGCGTGCCACCGGAAATGCCAAGCCGGTCGACGGCGGCGATCGGACTCCCGGGATCGGTGAGCACGTCGACGAACTGGCGCAGGCCGGCGGCGGCCTTGCGCATGACCATGGCCCGCTCGTGCGAGGCCGTCGGCACCGGCACCGGCACCGGCGCCGCCGCGGCGTTGGTAATTGGCGGATCGTCGCCGCCGTGACCAATCTCGAAGAACGGGTGCGACCCGTCACCCGCGGCGATGGCAAGGGTGCCTGTCTTGAGCAGCACGGCACGCAAGGTGACGTCGAAGACCTCGAGGCGCTTGGGCACGATCTTGCCGACGAGCAGCGCCACGGGATCGATCGAGATCTCGGCACGGGGCGCGACCAATATCGGCGCGCCGTCCGGCCCATTGACCTCGAGTGTATCGATGGCGAGACCGGGCGTGAAGCCGTGCTGCACGACCGACGTGCCGCCGAGTGAGAAGCGCAGGCCGTTGCCGAACCTGTCGTGAAGTGCCGCGGCAATTGGTTTGCCCAGGCCTTCGACGCGGATCGGGCCGGCGTTCATGCGGATCGCCAGGATCCCGACCGCGACCACCAGCAGCACGAACAGCGCGCCGGTGAACTTTAGGCAGAAGAACGCGAATCGACGCGGACGCCGCGCGCGGCGGCTCGAGGCACGCCGCACCTCCTTCGCCGCGCCGTTCTCGTCATCCGATCCGGCGTTCATGACCTCTTCGATCTGACCAAACGGGCAAGCTCTGCTGGAAAGCCTCGACGGACGGCGCTATTGAAGCGGGGCGAGCCGGCCCCGGTCGTGCCGCCGGAATGTCCTGCTTTTTGGGTCGAAAGGAAGGCCGGAGTGTCGCAGAGCTTGGACGTGGGATCGCCGGCGCCCGATTTCGCTTTGTCGGATCAAGACGGCCACACCGTGAGCCTCGGCGACTTCGCCGGCCGGCCGCTTGTGCTCTATTTCTACCCGAAGGACGACACGTCGGGCTGCACGGCAGAGGCTTTGGACTTCAGCGCGCTCGCGGACGATTTCGCGCAAGCCGGTGCCGCCGTGCTCGGCGTTTCGCCGGATCCGGTCAAAAGCCATGGCAAGTTCCGCGACAAGCACGGCCTCGCGGTTTCGCTCGCCTCGGACGAAGACAAGACGATGCTCGAAGCCTATGGCGTCTGGGTCGAGAAGGCGATGTACGGCCGCAAGTACATGGGCGTCGAACGCACGACGATCCTGGTCGACAAGGCCAACAAGGTCGCCCGAATCTGGCCCAAAGTTAAGGTCAAGGACCACGCCGCCGCGGTGCTGGCGTTGGTAAAGACGCTCTGAGCGGAGCCGGCAGTTGGTCCACTCAAGTGACAGGGAAGCCGAGCAGGTGGCGGCCGTCGTGCTCGGACTCGAGGACGTACATCTCACCGCGGTCACGGTGGCGCGACCGCGCCGGCATCTCACCGTCCTCCCTTGATCGAGCAGTCGTTCGTTGGCATGCGACTCCGCGAGGTGGCAACAAGCACCATGCCGTCCGTTCGCCTGATCCTGGTCGCCCATGCCGCCACCGCCGCGACGCGCCGGGCGGCGTTCGCCACGGTAGACGAGGTGCCCGAGGCGGCCGGCCTCGCCGTCGCGGCGGCGTGCCGTTTGCGCCTGCCGGCCGTTACCAGCGCGCTCGCAGCCCCCGCGTTGGCCGCCCGCGACACCGCTGCCGCGCTGGGTTTCGTCGCGACGCTTGAGCCGGAGCTGCGCGTCCTCGACGCCGGGGATTGGGCCGGGGGGCCGCTGGCGGCGAT